>CAMOPG010000059.1:0-13414 GCA_946622165.1 uncultured Erysipelotrichaceae bacterium | reverse complement strand
ATTTTATAAAAAGGACAGCTGTATGAGCATTTGATTTCTTTGAATGAAGAATTATAATGAATATCAGTTAGTGACAGTTAACTTGTGAACGACAGTATACTTTTGCTCAGCTGATGAGCGGTACGGAAAAATGAAAGGGTACAGGATGAAATATCATATAGAGAAAAATACAGTACAGGAAACACTGATCATACCGCTGTTCGGGCGTCTGATCTGTTCCGTGCATTTCCCGGAATTGTTTTCTGATCCGGAGGCGAAACGGATCTGTGAATCACTGGACTATGACTTCTCTGATAAACGGAAAAAAATGGAATCTGCTGTCGGACTGTTCGGTGCACTGGAAGTTGCACAAAGGCAGTATGATCTGCGCTGTGAAGTCGAAGATTATCTGAAGGCTCATCCGAAAGCAGCAGTTGTCAATATGGGCTGCGGTCTGGATGATACGTTCCGCAGGTGTGACAACGGTGTCTGTCGAGGTTACAACATTGATCTGCCCGATGTGATCAGTCTGCGCAATGATCTGCTTCCGGCAGGAGAACGCGAGCATAATATTGCCTGCAATCTGAATGACTTTGCATGGATGAATGAGATCGATGCGTCAGACGGCGCGGTATTCTTTGCGGCAGGCGTATTCTATTATTTCCGCACAGAAGCATTGAAGAAACTGTTCACGGCTATGGCAGATCGTTTCCCGGGAGCTGTGCTGGCATTTGACTCATGCAATGCGCGGGGTGCCGGTCTGATGAGAAAGACATGGCTCAAGGAAGCGGGGATCACAGATGTGAATGCGTTCTTCTCACTCGAAGATGAGTCTGAGCTTCGTACATGGAGCAGCCGCTTTGCGTCAGTCACAGCAAAAAGCTATATGCGCGGATACCGAGATATTTACGAAAGTGTCGGACTGTTTCATAAACTGATGATTCATTTCTGCGACAGTCTGGTAAAGATGAAGATCATCAGGATCGTTTTCAAAGGATGACTTATGACAAGAAAAGAACAGATCAGAAACGCTTATAAACTGACCGGAAGGAATCACGGGTTTTATGACGGTATGATGACATATTCCACGTTCCTGGGTAAAGCAGTCTGCCGGCTTGTCTGGAATATGGACGGAGAAAAGAATATCCGTTATATCGAAACAGCTTTGTCAGGGATCCCTGAAGACTTTTCCGGAAAACTGCTGGAAGTTCCTGTGGGGACCGGCGTACTGACAATGCCTGTTTATCAGGAACTGAAAAAGGCTGATATTACATGTCTGGATTATTCTGAAGAGATGATGAATTCAGCCAGGAAAAAGGCAGACCTTGCCGGGATCCGCAATATTGCATTTCAGCAGGGTGATGTCGGTGCTCTGCCGTTTGAAGACGGGACATTTGACATTGTACTGTCAATGAACGGATTTCATGCCTTCCCGGACAAGGAAGCTGCTTACCGGGAAACATATCGTGTACTGAAACCGGGAGGAATCTTCTGCGGCTGTTTTTACATAAAAGACGGCTGCAGGAGGACAGACTGGTTTATTGAGCATCTGTATGTACCGAAGGGATTCTTTACACCGCCGTTTGAAACAGAAAGCAGCCTCAGAGAACGCCTGAGCGGAATGTATGAAGAAGTATCTGTCACAGCTGTTGAAGGCATGGGCTGCTTCAGATGCCGCAAGGGATCATCATCTGATCTTTGAAGACAGGAACGCGCGCACAGATATTCCTGGCAGACCGGAAAGGCTTGAGCCCGTATGCATCCGTATACAGGTTGACAGACAGATACGTTTCTTCTTATAGTCGTGTATAGATCGAGGTAAGTGATGGAACGTATTGAAGCTTTTGAAAAAATGCTGAAGGATATTCAGGAACAGGCTGATCATGAGAAACAGAAAATGGATGAGCTGAAGGCTGCCGGAAAAGAAAAGACAGCCACATATCGTCAGTATTTCGGCAATCGTCTGGTCCTGAAAACGATCCTGGACAAATACCGGGAATACGGACTTCTGGACTGATCACAGTCATATCATCAGAAAAAAGGAACTGCATAACCTGCGAAGATCATGGTTCTTCCGGCTCAGGCGGTTCCTTTTCAGTTCAGCTGCATATCTTTATGATGGATCTTATACAGGACATTGCATCACGATTCAAGTAGCTGATTGTTTATAATAGCATTGAACACAGAAGGAGTATTGAATATGACAAAGAAGATCGTAGTAGTAAATGCAGGTCCGAGAAAAGGATGGAATACAGATACATTGCTCAATGAAGCAGCAAAGGGTGCTGAAGCAGCCGGCGCTGAGGTCGTGCGTTTTGATCTGTTCCGCCTTGAACGCTATACAGGATGTATTTCCTGTTTCGGCTGCAAGAAAGAGCGCTTCAAGGGTCACTGCATCTGCAGGGATGGTCTGACGCCTGTTCTGGATGCAATCCGTGAAGCAGACGGTCTCATCATCGGGTCACCGAACTATCTTTCTGAACTGACAGCTTCTTTCCGCGCGCTGTATGAACGTCTGATATTCCAGAATCTGACATACAACCGGGAAACACCTTGCTGCAATGACCGTTTCATCCCGGTGCTGCTGATCATGACAAGCAATGCGAATGATACTGCTTATCTGAACCTGTTGAACAACTACAAGGCGACGCTCAGCCGTTTTGTCGGACCGACGGAAGTGTTTGTCAGCGGAAATACGCTGCAGCTCAAGGATTACAGCAAAACAGACTGGGAATGGTCGCTCTTTGATCCCGAATCAAAACAGAAGAGACATGAAACTGTATTCCCGGAAGAGTGCAGAAAGGCATATGCTCTGGGAGAAGAACTGGCTGATCGATCAAACTGAACAGTTTTCTCTGACCTATGAACTGATAACCCCCTCAACGTGCACCGTTTGAGGGGGTTTCATTCAATCCTTATGATTTGGAATACATGCTGTCAAGAAGTGTGATGCCTGTTTTTGTCCTGAATACTTCCTGCCGGAATTTATCAACGGAATTCCGGTATTTTTCATTTTCACCAGCATTCACCAGGAAGTCGGCTTCCAGCAGGATCCGGTAATCCATACCGCTCACGTTGGTAAATGTATGATGATGAGAGACAAGATAACAGATGCGCTCCAGCATTTCTTCAGGCATGCCTGAATCTTTGTAGAATTCACGTGCCATCGGTCCGCCGTATTTTTCCTGCAGGTCATGCGGGGAATGACCGTATTCCTTTCTGAGAGAAGGACATGCAATATCATGAACGATCGCCGCAAATTCCAGCGTCTGCTGTGTCTGTGCATCGATTCCTTCCTGTTCACCGATGTTTTTCGCATATGCCCATACTTTGAGAAAGTGGCAGATATCATGCTGGCTGCCATGGCTTTCATCGATCATTTTCATGATCGCTTCACTGATCGTGATCATATGTTTTCCTTTCTGAAGATCATATTTCTGCAGTACATTGTTTCTGCAGCTGAATAACGGGCAGAACATGAAGTCTGCCCGCTGTTTCATTCATTAACCGTTCTCAGGCTTTCTCTACCTGTACCAGGTTCGTATGCTGGGGGTTGCCCTTTGCCAGCGGGGTAGGGTGTGCTGCGTCCGTCAGAACGTTGATGGAACCTCTGCGGTCAGCACCGTTCTTGTCCGGCTTGAACCAGCCGCCCTGAGACATTGCGGTGACTCCGGGCATGATCCGTTTCGTAACGACAGCAGGAATGATCACTGTGCCGCGGTCATTGAAGATACGCACTTCGTCACCGTTTCTGATGCCGCGCGGTTCAGCATCCGCTGGATTGATCCAGAGACCGGGCATTTCCACTTCGTCCTGCCATTCGTTGTTGTCGTGCATGGAATGCGTACGTCTTCTGGTATGCCAGCCGATCAGCTGGAGAGGATATTTCTCTTTCAGCGGATCCTCAGGTCCTTCCGGACAGGGGAAATAGCCTGACACAGCCGGTACATTTTCCAGATGCATGTCATAGAGCGTCTTGGAGAAGATCTCGATCCTTCCGCTTGGTGTCTTGAACGGATGTCTGATCGGATCTTTGATCTGCTCTTCAAATGCAATATAGACCTTGCGTTTTCTGTACTGCCAGCCGCCTTCTTCACAGAACGTCTTGTAGTCCGGAAGTTCAGGTTCTTTATTCCTGAGCGCTCGATAGCTTTCCTCCAGCCAATAATCAAGATCATCGTGGCCTCCGGTGAACTGATCATACAGTCCAAGCTCACGGGAGATATCTTTCAGCCATTCCCATTCAAATTTCGTTCCGAACAAAGGTTCAATGACCCGGTTGTTGCGGATCAGGTAATTGCCTCCGCGCCAGGGAGCGGTGATGTTGTTTGTCTCGAAGACAGACGGAGCAGGGAGCACATAGTCTCCGAAGCGTGCACTCGGCGTCATGAAGATATCCGAGCATACGATGAGCTGGCAGAGATCATCCTGCCTCAGGATGCGCATCGTATCATTGATGTCTGAATGCTGGTTGATCAGTGTGTTTCCCGCGAGATTCAGGATCATGCGCATCTTGGAATCCAGCCGGTCAACACCATGTACACGGTCCTCACGGGCTGTCATCTCATCACCATGCTCAATGGCCTTTGTCCAAAGGAAGATGGAGATCGAACCTTTGTACGGATTTTCGATCGGCGGCAGGGCAAGGGAAGGTCCTGTATGTTCCCTGGTCATACCGCAGCCGCCGGCATTACCGCCGGAGATGCCGATATTTCCGGTCATGGCTGCCAGTGTAGCGATGGCCTTTGTAGCCTGTTCACCATTGCCTGTACGCTGAATGCCGTAACCTGAGATGATGCAGGCAGGCTTGGCTGACGCCAGTCTTCTTGCCAGTTCCCTGATCTTGTCTGCAGGAACACCGGTGATCGCTTCTGCCCATTCAGGCGTACGTTCAACACCGTCTTTGAGACCGAAGAGGAAGCTGTGATAGCTTTCGTTTGCAGGAACGCCTTCCGGCATATGCGCTTCATCAAATCCGATGCAGTATTTGTCCATGTATTCCTGATCCTGCAGGCCTTCCTTGAAGATCGTATATGCCATGGCATCTGCCAGTGCAGCATCCGTGGAAGGCTTGACCGGGATCCATTCGTCAGCGTAAGCGATCGCTGTCTGACTCAGACGCGGATCGATCGCGATCACGGGGATCTTCTTTTCCTTGATCTTGGAAAGATAGTAATTCCGTTCAGAACCGAATATGGTCTCGGTGGAATTGTCTCCCCAGAAGATCAGGAAACTTGTATTCAGAATATCTTCCGGACTGTTTCCAAAGTGCGAATCGCCGAAGATATAAGGGGTGATATAGGATGCACAGGCAGAACTGTAGCTGCCATAGGAATTCAGATAACCGCCGTCTGCGGAAAGCAGGCGCTTTGCCAGTACCGTAGGACGCATGATTCCTGTGACGCCCGTAGCGTAATTGACATATCTGGAACACGGACCGTATGTGTCTCGGATCCGCTTCCACTCGGAAGAGATCTCCTGAACAGCCTGTTCCCAGCTGATGCGGCGGAACTTTCCGCTGCCGCGCTCACCGATGCGTTTCATCGGGTAGCGCAGACGGTCCATGCTCAGGAACGTTTTGCGGTATCCTCTGCCTCTGACACATGCCCTGATCTGGGGATCATTGCTGGAAGTATCTGATTCGATCCGCAGGATGCATCCTTCCTGTACATGTGGATTGATCACGCATTTGCCGCCGCAGTTGTTCAGACCGCCGCTGCGGATGACTCTTGCTTCCTCAGGAATGATCTCATCGTTGAGGCCATCTTCAGATACTTGTGCAAACTGTTCAGCATGCGGTTTCAGGATATTCCACAGATCAGACAGTTTATCCTTGATCCCGAATCTTTCCGCAAAGGCCGCAAGTGATGTATCACGCCGTCCTGCAAGAACTTCCAGCAGGTATTCATTGATATCTGCAAACAGCGCAAATGTACCTCTTTTGCGCAGTGCCTGCAGCAGCATCTTCTGATGATCCAGTGTATATGTGTCGGTGAATGATGCAAGGCTTTCCTTTGCACCAGCAGTCTCCAGATAGTAGAGATATCTGAACTGTTCACCGATATAGTCAGGCGGATTTCCTTCCATGCGCACAGGTCTGTATCCGTGTGCGTAATAATCTTTGATCACTTCCAGTGTTGTCTGATTGCACAGCACACGTTCCTCACGGCACACAGAAGCCCAAAGAGGCGGGCTGAAATCAGCGTCGCATCCCCGGAAGAGGAAATCATATTCAAGCAGCCAGTCTTCAGAAGAGTGTTCGTTCCATCCGGGGAACAGAGAAAGGATCTTCAGTGCTTCATCCCTGTCTGCGTAGAATGTGCTGCCAAGAATGAAGACAGACTTGAGCAGGGGGACTTCATCCGCACCGGGTCTCAATCCGATGTTCTGCCAGAGCTTTTCTCGGATCATTGCAAGATCACGATAGGAATCGATCAGGATCGCTCCTTTGAGATCACCGTCACGATAGAACAATTTTTCATAAGGTTCATTGTCAAAGACCGGAGGGTTGATCCGGAACTCTGCAGATGCCGGCTTTTCAACTTCCTTGATCTTCGCTTCTTCCGTGATCTCTCCGAACGCATACAGGAAATTCCTGCGGCCGGAGAAGATCAGTTCGCCGCCATTATACAGTTCGCAGTTCCGGACTTCTTCTGAATCAGGTCCGTATACCGCGCTGAGTCCGGCGATCATTCCGCTGTGCTTTGCAAAGTTCCATAAACCGGGATTCGGTTTCCACTGAATGCAGTCACCGCAGGCAAATACATCCGGCAGAGTCGTCAGCATTCCATCATTGACAACAACGCCGCGTCCGCATTCCGCTCCGGCTTCCTGCAGCAGTCTGCTCTCAGCACGGATACCGCAGGACAGGATGACCAGGTCAGCCGGGAATGATTCCGTCTGTTCGCCGATCTCTGCTTTGACACATGCGGTACGTCCGTTATCACCGGCCAGTATTGTGATATTCTTTGCGCTTGTACGGCAGACGATGCCTTCTTTCTCGAGCCTTGTGCGGAAGATCTCTGCACTTTCATCATCGAGGAATCTTCCAAGCAGCTTCGGAGCAAGCTCCAGAACGGAAACAGACAGTCCGGAAGCCTTCAGCTCACCGGCAAGCTCAACGCCGATCACACCGCCGCCGATCACCACAGCACTCTGTGCCAGTGCACTGTCACGATGGATGTTCTTCATATCTTCAATGGTGCGCAGGGTATGGACGCCCGGAAGCTCTGCACCCGGGATCGGCGGTATTGCCGCATTAGCGCCTGCCGCATAGATCAGACGGTCATAAGAAATGACGGTGCCGTCAGCGCAGGTCACGGTATGTCCTGCCGGGTCCAGCTTTTCAGCTCTGCAGTTTACAGTCAGGCTGATCCGTTTCCGGCTGTACCATTCTTCAGAATGGATCTCCATGTTGGAACCGGAGAGGTAGTTGATCCCGGTCTTGCTGAGGAGGGGACGCAGATACGGTCTGTGCGGACCTGCTTCAAGCATGCGGATATCCGCATCAGGAGAATTTGCACGGATCGTTTCCGCAGCAGTGAGTCCGGCAATCCCGCCGCCGATGATCAGATATTTCATTCCCATGGATATTCCGCCTTTCTTTCCTGATATGTGTCCAGTGCATCATAGTCGATGATCTGCAGACAATGCGTCAGACATGCATCAACACAGGCAGGATTTTTACCCTGTGCACGCAGTTCATAGCAGCCATCGCATTTTGTCGATCTGCCTGTACGGACGCTCAGCTTCGGCGCATTCCGAAGGCATACCTTTGTGCAGATGCCGCAGCCGATGCATTTTTCTTTCCGGTGTCCGACTGTACCGTCATCACGGCGGTACATCGCTCCGGTCGGGCAGTGCGTCACGCATAAAGCATCATCGCAGTGGATGCATGCACCGGAATAATGGTAAAACGCGGTCTTGTCTCCGTCAGAGACCTCAAGTGTTTCAGCTTTGCGGAAGAACAGACCTGCTTCAAGGTTATTCTTATCCTTGCAGGCCATCTGGCAGGCATTGCATCCGATGCATTTAGCCTGGTCGTAGAGAAATCCGTAACGCTTCATAGTCGCTCCTTTCGCACCTCGCAGCACGTCAGATCATGATGTGCTGCCTGCTGTTTATGATGATCCGGTCAGACGGATCATTCCCGGATCCGGAACAGTGTTTCATTTGATCGATTTCAGTATATTTTGACAGGTCAGTATCCTGTCAATACAACAATGTCAATTTCCCTGAAAAACTGATTTACAGTATCAATATATGTCATAATCGTGCACGGCGGTGCGTGCGTGCTTCAGATACTTGATAAAAATTGTATACTTTTGAATGATGAAAATACTGTTTGGAAAGGAGGAGGGCATGAAAAAACACATGGATCTCAGACATCTGCTGTTTCTGGCGATCTGCTGTGACCTTGGGCTTTTTTCCAAACGCCTGATCTCCCCGCTGGCGAATATCGTGACCGACTTTCTGCACATTCCAGGCGGTATTTCACATTTTCACCGATCACAACGCAAAACGGCGGATCCATGACGTCAGCCGGGTCGAGGTCAAATGAGTACGGCGCTCATTCTTGCGGGAGGAATGAGTTCACGGATGGGCGTGAATAAAGCGGAACTGATGATACGCGGGAAAACACTGCTTGATATACAGATCGCGAAAGTCCGGGAAGCCGGATTCAAAAAGATCCTGGTCTCCGGTTATCCTGTTTCCGGGAAAAATATGCACAGTGTTCACGATATCTATCCGCATAAAGGTCCGCTGAGCGGGATCCATGCAGGTCTGCTTGCATCAGGAGATGATCACTGTCTTGTTCTGTGCGTTGATGTGCCTCTGATCCCCGCTGATGTGCTGAAAGATATGATGAATGAACATCAGGGCGGTATTACCGTGCTCAGCCATAACGGAATGATCGAACCGACGATCGATGTATATGACAGCAGGCTTTCAGAGATTTGCGAGAGCATCCTGCAGTCGAAAAACACATCCGTCAAAGCTCTGCTGAAAGAGGCTGGCTGCCGGGAATACATTTATCAGCAGGATGAAAGCCTTCTGCTGAACTGCAATACACCGGATGATTACCTGCAGGTGTGCGCATTATATGAAAAACTGCACAGATAAAGAATGACGGAATACATAGAATTTCATGTCCGGAACTGCATGTATCATGCGGTTCTTTTTTATTTCTGCATCTTTTCTGTAAAAATAGATCAGGTATGAGTTTCTGCCGTTGACACAATGTCAATAACTGCTATAATGATTGTGCTGACACGATGTCAGCAAAGAAAAAAAGGAACAAGCGATTATGATAAAAGGTACACCTGAACTGATTGCAGGACGCAGAGAAGAGATCATCAATGCCTGTGAGAAGCTTTATCAGACGATGAGCTTCAAGGAGATCACACTCAAAGAGATCGGCAAAGTCGTTCCGTTCTCCAGACCTACGATCTACAACTATTTTCAGACAAAGGAAGAGATATTCCTTGCGCTGTTTGAACGGGAATATGACCGCTGGAATGAAGACCTGTTATTGATCCTGAACAGTCATGATGCAATGACGAAAGAGGAACTGGCTGACGCGGTGACAAAGTCAGTGGCCAGCCGTCCGCAGCTGCTGAAGCTCCTGGCTATGAACAACTACGACATGGAAGAGGCAAGCAGGCAGGAGATGCTGACGGCATTCAAGACATCCTACGGTACATCGCTGAAACTGCTCCAAAGTCTGCTTGAGAAGTTCTGTCCGGAAATGTCTGCTGAAGATATCAGAGGGATCATTTATGTGTTCTTTCCGTTTATGTTCGGCATCTATCCGTATTCAGATGTTACCGAAAAACAGAAAACAGCAATGACTGATGCGGGTATTGATTTTGTATATCAGTCCGTATATGACATCGTCCATCAATGCCTGATCAGACTGCTCAACGGCGTCAGATAAATAGTTCAATTTGAGGAGAAACACTATGAATGTAATTACCAACAGCAAAGGGCAGGCGATCCCTGCAGGAGTTGAACACATCGGACCGGAAGCGTTCGGTCAGATCGAAGGTACTGAAGTCCGCTGGCTTGCCGGCGGAGGCGCTATGATCAATGCACGCGGCACGGTGATCATGATCGACCCTGTGCTGGAAGGATTTGATATGCCTCTGACATATGAACCGCCGCTCAGACCGGAGGAAGTCGTGCGCTCTGATGCGATGCTGATCACACATATCGACAACGATCATTTTTCCAGACCGACGCTGCACGATACAGCTGCTGTGACAGGTGAATACCATACAACGGAATATGTCGCTCAGGTCATGCGTGAAGAAGGTCTTAACGGCGTTGGTCACAAGATCCATGATCAGTTTGATATCAAGAATGTACACGCGGAACTGACGCCGGCATGGCATAACTGGCAGAACGGATCCAAAAAATGGGGTTACCGTGAGTGGAAGATGGAAGACTACTGCGGATTCATGCTGAAAACACCGGACGGAACGATCTGGATGCCGGGTGATTCACGTCTGCTGGATGAACAGCTGACATATGAAGCACCTGATGTGATCCTTCTGGATTTCTCCGATAACGACTGGCACATCACATTTGATGGAGCAGTGAAGCTCTGTGCAGCATATCCGGATGCAGTACTGATCCCGATCCATTGGGGCAGCGTTGATGCTCCGGACTGGTCAACATTCAACGGAGATCCCAGAAAACTGGCTGAGCATATCGTTCATCCGGAACGTCTGTTTGTGCTCAATCCTGGTGAAGCATACACATTGAAATCTGAATAAAACATAAAACTGCAAAAGGAGAGATTATGACAAAGAAAAATATCGGACCTGTACTGGCTTTATATCCGAGTCCCGTGATCGTCGTAGGCGCGATGGTCGACGGAAAACCTACATGGACACTCGTTGCACATTCCGGAACGATGGCGCACAGCCATCTGATGGTATCGCTTGTGCAGGCACATTACATCAACAAAGGCATCCGTGAGAACAAGAAGCTTTCAGTCAATGTTGTAGATGAATCATGGCTGGCAGAAGCAGACAGGATGGGAACCATCTCAGGAAACAAGACAGATAAATCAACAGCGTTTGAATGGACGATGGGTGAAAACGGCGCACCGATGATCAATGATGCGAAGGTATCCATCGAATGCGAAGTTGACGGAAATTATGAACTGGAAAAATTCGATCACTTCGTCTGCAAGGTACTTGCCGTATATGCGGACGAAACTGTACTGAATGATGCAGGAAAGATCAATTATCACATCTTCAAGCCGGCACTGTTTGAATTCCCGACATATGAATACTTTGTGCTCGGCGAAAAAGCAGGAAACTGCGGAAAGATGAATGCACAGCAGAAATAACTGTTGAGGTGATTGACATGGCAAAGCATATTCTGACAGCAGTATTTTCAGCAAGCGGTGTGACAGGCAAAGTCGGCAGAGCGATCTCCGAAACATTTGATACAGATTTCTATGAGATCCAGCCGAAAGAACCGTATACATCCGGAGATCTGAACTGGATGGATAAAAAGAGCCGCAGCAGTGTCGAAATGAACGATCCTTCCTGCAGACCCGAGATCGCAGATAACACACTCGATCTTTCATCATATGACACGATCATCATCGGTTATCCGATCTGGTGGGGCATTGCGCCGCGCATCATTGAAACATTCCTGGAAAGCCATGACTTCAGCGGAAAAAGGATCATCCCGTTCTGCACATCCGGCGGAAGCGGTGTGGGCAGAAGCGACAAGGAACTTCATAAGAATGTCAGCGGTGATGTGATATGGGAAAAGGG
Source organism: uncultured Erysipelotrichaceae bacterium (assembly GCA_946622165.1). Classification (GTDB taxonomy): domain Bacteria; phylum Bacillota_I; class Bacilli_A; order Erysipelotrichales; family Erysipelotrichaceae; genus Bulleidia. Next base: position 1,640 of record CAMOPG010000059.1, on the reverse strand, counting down.
AGTCCAGATCAACCGTGCTGATGAAAAAACGATCCGGAAACAGCTCGGATCGGTATCGGGACTGTGATCAGTCATTCCCAGCAAGCACAAGGCAGTCAAACAGAACAACACTATCAGCAAAAGCAGGCAGATCTGTCTGCTTTTTTGTGTGAGACTGCATATCTGTGACCTGCTCATCATCTGATCCTGAGTAAGGTATGATCAGTGAATTCTCTGCTGAAGTACGGGTCAGGTGTTTGATTCAAGCGTCATTATATGTAAAATGTAAACTATGAGCGAGAAAAAATATTGTATATTCTGCGGAGCAGAGAATTCTGCTGACGCGGATACATGCTGTGCATGCGGCAGGACCATGCATCCGGAAGAACATCTTCTGAAAGAATATCTTTACAGCAAAACAAAGGGGAAGCTGAAGGGGAAGGTCGAGGACAGCTTCTTATCTGTTCTGAAGAACTGGATCCTTTCGCATCTGTACGGCATCGTTGTGACGATCTCCCTGATTGCCCTGACAGTGACCACTGTTTCAGCATCTTTTTCATCACAGCCGCCGTATGTGCGCCGCATCAGCAATCCTCTGACGCCAGCTGAGCAGGCACTGGCTGCTGAGAATGCGGGAGGCAGTGTGACAGCTGCTCCTGAAGTGACTGCAGCAGCAGAGGAGAATAACGAGCTGACTGTTACTGAGGAGGAACTTGGTGATATTTCGCATCTGATCGGTGAATTTGACTACCATTATCTGGTGGAGGTCACATTAGCCGGGACGAATGCATATATCGAATCGGATGAAGAAGAAACACGGATGCGGAACAGCCTGGAAGAATGCATGATTCCGGAAGCGTCCGGATACCGGGGAGTATTTGAATACGGGGAACCTGCTCCTTCTGCGCCAAGCTATGACCAGGTCGTTATGAGCCATGGAGATCCTGTAGTCAATGATCCGCAGACGGAGCTTGGCAAAAGGATCCTGGCTGACGGACATCCGGTCGTAGCAACTCCTGTGACGATCGAATATTCAGGTCCTGCATCTTCTTTCACACGTTCGTTCCTGTTCACAGCCGCAAGGCTCGACGGGACATGGTATTTTGCTGAAGTGCTCAGCCAGGGGGACTGATGATCTGTACGAAATGCGGAAAAGACAATCTGATCAAGGCTGATTATTGTGCACATTGCGGTCACGCGTTTACAAAGCAGGAAAAAGAAGCAGCCTACAATCAGACGATCTACGGAAAACTTGACCGTTTTGATGAAGTGAAGTCATGGGTGACCCTGAAAAAGATCACGGGGAATTTCTTTGTCAGACTTTTGATGCTTGCATGCATCGCCGCGATCGGATTCCTGACACATACCAATCAGGGAACAGAAATGAAACTGCTGGAAAGCAATGAATATGCCATTGACTGGAACAGTGCCAGAAATGAATATTACCTGTATTCTGATCTGGATAAGGTACATCTGAAGCTGTATCTGCCGGGCAAACCGGAATCGATCGGAGTGGATGTGCTGGATGCTGAAGGAAATGTGATCAATTCAGAGACATACAGCACGGATGCAGAACCGGTACTTGAAAAGAACGGCTCATCCTACAGGATATCCGGCATCTACGAAGAAGGGCAAACCAGTATCCTTGCATCGGTCTATGA
>CAMOPG010000058.1:0-13494 GCA_946622165.1 uncultured Erysipelotrichaceae bacterium | reverse complement strand
TGCGACTTCGGCCCGACACAGTTCAAGGCTGTCCGTCATGCAGTCGCTTATCTGCTTGACAGAAATGATTTCGCAAACACATTCTGCGCTGGTTACGGTTCAGTAGTTGATGGTCCTTACGGACTGGCTATGTGGATGTACCAGGATGCTAAGGCTGAACTGGCTGAAAAGCTGGAAACATATGCATACAGCCTTGAAGATGCAATTGCTGAACTCGAAGCAGACGGCTGGGTCCTCAACGAAAAGGGCGAACCGTATGAATCCGGTATCCGTTATAAGGAAGTTACACCTGAAGAAGCAGGTACATATCAGCACAATGTAACACTGGCTGACGGAAGAATCCTGATGCCTCTGATCATTGAATGGTCCTCTTCCGAAGGAAACTCCGTATCCGAACTGCTGGCAGTTATGCTGGCAAACGGCGACCAGACAGCACAGGCTGGTATGAAGATCAACCAGAACGTCATGAGCTTCTCAGACCTTCTGAACTACATGTATCGTGATGCATCCCAGGGCGAACAGTACGGCGTACCTACATACTGCATGTACAACCTCGCTACAAACTTCACGGCTGCTTATGACCAGTCCTTCAACTGGGTCACAAAAGAAAGCAATCCGGAAGAGTATGAGATGGGCTACAATACAAACTTCACAGATGATGAACTTCTGAACCAGCTCTCCATGGACATGGTCTACAGTGTTGAATCTGGTGATGATGAAAAATATCTGCAGCTGTGGGTCGACTTCATTGATGAATGGAATGACTATCTGCCTGAAGTACCTCTGTACTCCAACGTTTACTACGATGTCATGAACGACAAGATTCAGAATCTGGAATGCAACTCTCTGTTTGATTTCGATCAGGCAGTCGTATATGCAACAGTTGAATAATTGCTGAATCTGCAGATCATCAAATAGTAATAAGTACCTGAGACCAGCAGGGCAATGCCCTGCTGGTTTGGGTGTCTTACAGGAGTTTCGGTTCTTTATAAATGGATTCTGACAGACAGAACTCATTTCTAAGGAACCGAACAGAAAAAGGAGGAAGGAGCTTTGACAAAGTATATCATTAAGCGTATCGGATATCTGATCCTTGTCTTTTTCATCGTCTCTCTTCTGATGTATATGCTGTACAATCTGATTCCGTCCGACCCGGCAAGGGACCAGCTGGAAGGAATGAAGAGCTCACTTACACCTGAGGCGTATCAGCAGATGTATCAGAATCTGCGCAAACAGATGGGACTCGATGATCATATACTGATCCGTTATGCACGCTGGATGGGGCTGATCCCCAATATGGAAGGGAAATTCTACGGACTGCTGGAAGGCAATTTCGGATATTCCCAGTATTTCAAGAAAAATGTTGTTGAGGTCGTGACCCAGCCGCTGAAAACAACGATCTTCATCAATATATTCGCTACGATCTTGGCACTGGGCATTACGATTCCGCTGGGAATCTACTGTGCGGTGCATAAAGGCGGCAAGATCGATAATTTCACGCAGGTATTTACGATTATCGGCTACAGTATACCGGTATATATCATTGCGCTCGTATTTATATTCATCTTTGCGGTGCTGCTGAGATGGTTCCCGGTATCCGGTATGGGTACACCGGGCGCCCACTACACAGGCATGAAACTGATCCTCGACAGACTGTATTACTTTGCACTGCCGCTGATCGTTATGACGTTCGGATCGCTGGGCGGCATGACGCGTTATGTCAGAGCTGCGATGATCGATGCACTGAGCATGGATCATATCAAAACAGCACGTGCAAAGGGTGTGCGTGAAAAGGCAGTCATTTATTCCCATGCATGGAGAAACGCACTGCTTCCTGTAGTAACACTGATCATTTCATGGTTCCTGGGTATTTTCTCAGGTTCCGTCATTATCGAAAACACATTCAATATTAATGGTATGGGTTCGCTGTATATCAAGGGACTGCAGAACCATGACTATGAGCTTGCGCTTGCAATCCAGATGTTCTATACCGTCGTATCGCTGGTCGGCGCGCTCATCATGGACCTGAGCTACGGTATCGTTGATCCGCGTGTCCATATTGATAAATAAGGAGGGAATATGACAGATCAAAAGAAAAAGCATTCTCTCCTGAGAAACCTGTTCGGAAACAGAAACAAAGAGATCGACATTATGACGGAGGAACAGATCCAGTCACCCGGCAGGATGATGCTGGATAATTTCCTGCATAACCGTCTGGGAATGACCGGACTCATCGGATTCCTGGCGATCTTCCTGTTTGTACTGATCGCACCGCATTTTGTGCCGATCAATCTCGGTGAATCCGACAATACACAGACAAATGTTCCTCCGACATCCACAATGATGAGCTATCCGAAAGAGATGGTTCACAATACGCAGGCGATTGCTTCCGGACCGACCTTCGGTGTCGGCTGTGATAAGGACGGACACATCTATACTTGGGGTTATACAAAGATCACCGATGTCATTGATGTCAAAAAGATCCCGCAGGAAGTACTGGATGCGAAGATCGTTGACGTTGCGGCAGGATATGACCACATTGTTGCGCTGGATGAAGACAATCATCTGTATGTCTGGGGAAACACACGTCTCGGACAGGACAGAATACCGTCTGAGCTGAAGCCTTCCCGCACAAAGGGAACACCTGAGATCATTCAGATCGAGGCAGGCTACCAGATCAGCGGTGCGCTGACGGCAGATGGCAATGCATATTTCTGGGGCAACGGAAATATGGCTGATATTGATGTGAAGAAAGAATATCAGGGCAGGGTGAAAAAGATCGCTATTGCGACATATAACTATTGCCTTCTGCTGGATGACGGAAGTGTTGTTTATGCCGGACTGCAGAAAAACAACGCCTTCACAAAAGTACCGGAAAACCTGAAGAGCGGTGTAGTGGATATCGCTGCCAGCGGCGACACGATGGCTGCAGTGGACGAGAACGGAAAGATCACGGTATGGGGAAATGCCACACACGGTGAGAGAAACGTTCCGGAAACTGACTCCAAACCGGTCGAGCTTTACGGCGGAAGATATCACTATACAGCATTGATGGAAAACGGTGACGTGATTTCCTGGGGAAGCAATTCCCACGGAGAGACAAACGTAACTGCTTCCGTCAACTCCGGTGATATTGAAACGGTATTTGCCGGATTCTATCAGAACTATGCTGTTACAACATCCGGTGATATCCATACATGGGGGCTGAAAGGACATCCTTTGGGAACAGACGATCTTGGAAGAGATATCCTTACACGTATTATTCACGGCGGAAAAACAACCATGACGGTCGGTGCGATCGCAGAGATCATTTCGATCATCGTGGGTGTGATCCTCGGCGCGCTTGCCGGTTATTTCGGCGGCAGGACAGATATGCTGATCATGCGTATATCCGAGATTATCGGCGGTCTGCCGTTCCTTCCGTTTGCACTGCTGCTCAGTGCGATCATCGGAACAAGATTTGATGTTCAGATGCGTATGTATCTGATCATGGTAGTCCTCGGTCTGCTCTCCTGGACGGGCATCTGCCGTCTGATCAGGGCACAGATCCTGGCGGAAAGAGAAAAAGAATTCGTTCTGGCTGCACAGGCTATGGGTGTGCGCGAAGGAACGATCATCTTCAAACATATTCTGCCGAATGTATTGTCGATCCTGCTGGTTCAGGCAACACTCGGCTTTGCGACATGTATGCTGACAGAATCATCCCTGTCTTATCTGGGCTTCGGCATTACGCCGCCGACACCCACATGGGGAAATATGCTTACCGGCGCAAACAACTCGATCGTTATTCAGCAGTACTGGTGGCGCTGGGTATTCCCGGCTTCGATCTTCGGTCTCTGCACGATCTGCATCAATCTGATGGGCGACGCGATCCGTGATGCTGTGGATCCGAAATCGCTCGGACGATGAAAGGAGGAGGGACAGAATGGCTTTGCTAGAAGTAAATAATCTCCATACCTTCTTTCATACAAAACGCGGAACTGTAAAAGCTGTCAACGACGTGTCCTATTCCGTAGAAGCAGGAAAGACACTCGGCCTGGTCGGCGAATCAGGCTCCGGCAAATCAGTATCGGCTATGAGCATCCTGCGTCTGCTTGACGCAAACGGATGGATCGACAGCGGTACGATCATGTTCGACGGACAGGATCTGACAAAGATCTCTCTGAATGAAATGTACAAGATCCGCGGCAACGCGATCTCGGTCATATTCCAGGAACCGATGACATCACTGAACCCGATCTTTACGATCGAGCGTCAGGTCTCGGAACCGTTCATGATCCATCAGGGCATGAATAAACAGGAAGCATCCGCCAAAGCGCTGGAAATGCTAGCGGATGTCAAGATCCCGAATCCGGAAGTTGTTCTGAAGCAGTATCCGCATCAGCTTTCCGGCGGTATGCGCCAGCGTGTCATGATCGCCATGGCACTTGCCTGCCGTCCGAAGCTTCTGATTGCCGATGAGCCGACGACAGCGCTCGACGTTACGATTCAGGCTCAGATCCTGCGTCTGATGAATGACCTGAAAAAGGAAAAGGGCACATCGATCCTGTTTATCACCCATGACCTCGGCGTCATCAATCAGATGGCGGATGACGTAGCTGTCATGTACTGCGGCCAGGTCGTAGAAATGTCTCCGGCAAGAACGATCTTCTCCAATCCGCAGTTCCAGCATCCGTATACGGAAGGATTGTTCCGTTCCATTCCGCGTCTGAATTCAAAACCGAATGAACGTCTGGAATCGATCCCGGGTGCTGTACCGCATCCGCTTGATCTTCCGAAGGGCTGCAAATTTGCGCCGCGCTGCAAATACGCGACGGAAAAGTGCCTTCAGGAAGAACCGAAGCTGGTACGTGTAAATGATAACCAGCAGATCCGGTGCTTCTATCCGGATATGGAGGTGCGCCATGGCTGAGGAGAGAAAAGTCCTTCTCAGGATCACAAATTTAAAACAGTGGTTCCCGCTGAAGAAAAAGGGTGCATTTGTAAAAGCGAATGACGGAATCTCTCTGGATATCTATGAGGGTGAAGTCTTCGGTCTGGTCGGTGAATCCGGCTGCGGCAAGAGCACGTTCGGACGTACGATCCTGCAGCTTTACAAACAGACAGACGGAAGAACGATGTACTATGGCAGAACACTGGATGATATCGCTCCGAACTATGTCATTGATACGATCCGCAATCTTCCGAAGCTGAAGGAAAAGATCTTCGTTGAGGAAGAAAAGAAAAACAAGCTCGAAGAAGAATATGCAGGTCTGAGTGAAACAGAGCAGTATGAAAAGCATGCGGCGCTGGAACAGGCCCGCAAAGAAGCCAATGATGCGCTTCTGAATGTTGCCAATATCGTCGGCGGCCTGATGACGGCAGATGATCTGACGCCGGTCAGGAAGGCATATGAAACATGGTATGAATATGCGAAAAAGCGCCGTGACCTGCGTGAAGAACAGGCTCAGACACGCGCAAAGCGTGAAGATGCTGAGTTCAGAAACAAAAATCTGAGTTCTTATGATTCGAAGCTGAATTCGTATGAAAAGGAACTGAAGGAACTGGATGAGAAGATCGCTGCCAGCAAATCTGTGATCGATGATCTTCGCGAACAGTACCGGAACCAGCCTGATTTTGCGAAATACGAAGCACTGAGAGATGACGGCATCGATCTTGCACGTCTGGAATACAACGAGATCAGACTGCTGAGAAGAGATCTGCAGATCGTGTTCCAGGATCCGTATTCCTCATTAAACCCTCGTCTGACGATCGGTCAGATCATCGGCGAAGGTCTGATGGCGCATAACCTGTTCTCGAAAAACTCTCCGCGCATGCAGGACTATATTCTGAAAGTCATGGATGAATGCGGACTGGCTCCTTATTTCCTGCATCGTTTCCCGCATCAGTTCTCAGGCGGCCAGAGACAGCGTATTTCCATCGCAAGAAGCCTTGCGGTCAAGCCGAAGTTTGTTGTATGCGATGAAGCGGTATCCGCACTGGACGTTTCGATTCAGTCGCAGATCATCAATCTTCTGCAGGACCTGCGTGAAAAACAGGATCTGACCTATCTGTTTATCACACATGACCTTTCAGTCGTTAAATATATCAGTGACCGGATCGGTGTCATGTATCTCGGAAACATGGTAGAACTTGCAGAGTCAGAGGCTCTGTTCGCAAAACCGATCCATCCTTATACACAGGCGCTGATCGCAGCGATCCCGACAACAGATCCGGATGCTTCAAAAGAACTGCAGATCCTGGAAGGAGACATTCCTTCTCCGGTCAATCCTCCGAAGGGCTGCAAATTCCATACGAGATGCCGCTACTGCACGGATATCTGCAAGCACGTTGTGCCGGCATGGACAGAGATCGAACCGAACCACTTTGTTGCATGTCATCATCCGCTTCTGGATGGCCTTGACATCGAGAAGAAGTAACGATGTTCTGGCAGGGTAAGGTCGACAGAGCGGTCCGGTATCAGCAGGAACAAAAGGAAAAGCTGGAAGCTGAGAAAAAAGAATACAGCGGAGAAAAGCTGTATGAACCGTCATATGCCGAAGAAATGGAAAAAGGCGACATGATGGCGATGATGCTGGCAGGGTGTCTGACGATTCTGCCGGTATGTGCCGGTGCTTTGCTGGTGATCGTTCTGGCAGGAATGCTGTTCATGAGAGTATTCTGAAAATTGTTTCACAGCAGTCTGATTTTACGGAATCAGCTGCTTTTTTATATTTTCCGGCAGGGTTGTATCAAAAATCGAATAAAAACAGTACTCTTTCAAGGAGATTTCCCGGGAAATTCTTTGAAAGAAATGTAAAAAAAGCATTTATTCATGAAAAAACATTTTAAAACAAATTAAAAAGGGTTTCTTTACTGAGAAACTGCATATATAATGCTTTCATTGAACAGTGACTGTTCAAGTGAAAAGAGAGGGAAAGATATGAACAAGAAACTTTTCGTAACAGCTCTCAGTTCTCTGCTCGCAGTATCTGCACTGGCAGGATGCAGCGGTGGCAGTTCCGCACCCGCTGGTTCAACAACACCTGCTCCCGGTGCTACAGCTACAGCTGAAGCAGCAGGCGGAGAGGAAAGCACTTCACCGAAGATTCTGAGATTCGGATGCTCCGGCTACGACATCGTTCTGAATCCGATCCTGTCCAGCAACGTTTATGACGGTTGGGCAAACGATCTGATCTTCCAGGGCCTGACAAGAACAAATCCTGAGGGTGAATACATCGAGGGCTATATTGTCGACTCCATCGAACTTTCAGAAGACAAACTCACATACACATTCACACTGAAAGACAACGTTACATTCTCTGACGGTTCACCGATGACAGCTGAAGACGTTGTATTCACTTACATGACAATGAAGGATCCTGACTATACAGGTCCTCGTTCCGGTGTTGCTGCTACATATGACAGCGTTGAAGCTATCGACGATACACATGTAGCATTCCACATGGTTGCTGCTTCACCTGCTAACCTGCAGAACTTCACATACGGCGTTCTGTCCAAGGCTCACTATGAATACAGCAGCATGGAAGAATTCGAAGCTAAGAACAATGATCCGATGGGAACAGGCCCGTTCAAGCTCGAATCCGCACAGGCTAAACAGTACATCAACCTCGTTAAGAACGAGAACTTCTGGGATACAGAAAACGCTCCTAAACTGGATGGCGTTCAGTTCCTGGAAGTCAGTGAAGAAGCTCTGCTTCCTGCACTGCAGAACAAGGAAATCGACTTCGCTCAGCCTGCTGCTAAGCTCGAGAATGTAGAAGCTGTTGAAGAAATGGATGAAACACACCTCGTAAGCTACCTGGCTAACGGCTACACATTCATGTGCTTCAACACAACAAGACCTACTCTGGAAGACGTAAAAGTTCGTCAGGCTCTTGTTTATGCACTGGATCGCCGCAGCTTCCTGACAGCTGAATACGGTTCCGATGAACTGGTTGCTCTCGGTATGTGCCCGATCTCCAAGACATCCTGGGCTTACCCTGGTGATGATGAGCTGAATGCTTATGACTATGATCTCGATAAGGCAGCTGCACTTCTTGATGAAGCTGGCTGGAAAGATACAGACGGCGACGGCGTCCGTGATAAGGATGGCAACAAGCTCGCTCTTGACTGGCTGGTTTATCCTGAAGCTACATGGCCTGGAACACTGTCCGGCATGGCTTATGACAGCTGGAAGCAGATCGGTGTTGAACTCAACATCAAGACTCTCGACTTCAACACAGTTGCAGAAACAGCTATGGATGCTGCACCTGGCGAAAAAGACTTCGACATTTACACAATGGGCTTCTCTCTGAGTGCTGATCCGGATCCGACAGGCGGACTGTTCGACTATGACGCATACAGCGCAGGCGGATACAACGCTTCCGGTTTCTATGATGAAAGATCTCAGGAACTCATCAAGCTCGGCCTTGCTGAATTTGATCAGGACAAGCGTGCTGAAATCTATAAGGAATGGGCTATTCGTCAGAATGAACTTCTGCCGACTCTGATTGTAGCTTACCGTTCTGAAATCTGGGCTATCAACGACAACGTTCACGGCCTCGATGACATCGCTGTCTACACAGCTTGGACAGACCTGATTAAAGACGTAACTATGGACTAAGCTGCAGTTATTCTGAACTGCTAGTGTAAACACAAACATCGGCAGCGCATTTGCCCTCAGGCGGCGCTGCCGATTCGTTCATTTAAAGAAATCCCTGAAAATCTTCTGATATTCAGTGGATTTTGAGGGTTTTCTTTAAGAAAGGAGCTTAACATGAAAAATTATGTGATCAGACGACTCCTTCAGATCATCCCTGTATTCCTGGGCATTCTGTTTATTCTCTTCTTTATTATAGATAAAGCGCCCGGTAGTATCGTTTCGAACATTATGGACCCTACCATGACACCGGAACTCAAGGCTGCTCTGCTGGAAAAACTTGATCCGAACCTGCCTTTTTACCAGAAATTCTGGAACTGGCTGGTACAGGCTGCCCATGGAAACTTTGGCTATTCTTCCAAGCATTTCAAGCCTGTTATCGATGTCATCGGAGAAAACATCGGCGTAACATTTGCTCTGTCTTTGACAGCATTGATCATTGCAATGATGATCGGTATTCCTGCCGGCATCATCAGTGCTACAAAACAGTACTCTGCAATTGATAACTTCCTGACAGTATTCTCACTGCTTGGCTTGGCGCTTCCTACATTCTTTGCAGGATTGCTGATGCTGAAGGTCTTTGCGGTAGAACTGAAATGGTTCCCGACTTTTGGATTTATCAGTTCAACGAATATCAATGCTGATTTCTGGACCAAGCTCGGTGATCATGCGTATCACCTGGTTCTTCCTGCATGCGTTCTGGGTCTTGCTGAAACAGCAAGCTTCATGCGTTATACACGTTCCAGTATGCTGGAAGTTATCCGTTCTGACTATATTCGTACAGCACGTGCTAAGGGTCTTTCGGAAAAGGTCGTTATTTACAAACATGCATTCCGCAATGCGATGATTCCGATCGTTACACTGCTCGGCTTCAGAATCCCAGGTCTGATTTCCGGTGCTCTGATGACAGAAACAATCTTCTCATTGCCTGGTGTAGGTAAACTTTCCGTTGAAGCTGTCAACAACAGAAACTATCCGCTTCTGATCGGTATCAACGCCATGCTGACACTTACAACACTTTTCGCAACATTGATCGCCGATATTCTGTATGCGGCAGTCGATCCGCGTATTAAATTTGATTAATAGGAGGTTCCAATGACTGAATTATCTCGTGATGAAGTAATCCGTAAGTCAACCAAGGAAGATTCCTATTGGCGCGGCGTATGGAGACGCCTGAAGCAGAACAGGCTGGCTATGATCAGTATGGTTATCCTGATCCTGATCGTAGGCGCATGCATCTTTGTTCCGATGTTCTCCAAATATTCAATGTATGAAGTTATAGCTGCCGATGCAAATCAGCCGCCCAGTGCAAAACATCTTCTGGGAACTGATAAGATCGGACGTGACCTCTTCGTACGTCTGTTCTATGGCGGACGTGTATCACTCGGTATCGCTATCGCAGTAACTGCTCTGGAAACGATCATTGGCGTAGTCCTCGGTTCCCTGGCAGGATTCTTCGGCGGCGTTGTTGATACGATCATCAGCCGTATTTCCGAAATGTTCATGTGCTTCCCGTTCCTGATGATCTGTATCACACTGCAGGCCATCTTCGGAACATCGATCATGACGCTGATCACGATTCTGTCCATTCTTTCATGGCCTAGTATCGCACGTATCGTCCGCGGTCAGATCCTGTCTCTCCGTGAAATGGATTACATGGAAGCCTGCCGTGCGCTCGGTATTTCCAACTACCGTCAGATCTTCAAGCATCTGTTCCCGAACGTACTGGCATACATTATCGTTTACGTAACACTTTCAATGGCCAGCGTTATTCTGACAGAGACATCACTTTCATTCCTTGGCCTTGGTGTTTCCATGCCGACTCCGACATGGGGCAACCTGATCCAGGAAGCGAGAAACCTGCTTGTCCTGCAGAAAAAATGGTGGTACTGGATTCCTCCGGGATCCGCAATCTTCCTTACGATTCTTTGCTTTAACATTCTTGGCGACGGTCTGCGTGATGCGATCGACCCGAAGATGCAGAAATAAGAGGTGGCTGATATATGACAGAAATGAATAGAGAACCGCTTCTTCAGGTTAAGAATTTAAAAACTTACTTCCACAGCATGAACGGCAATGTCGTGAAAGCTGTTGATGATGTTTCTTTCGAAGTATACCAGGGAGAAACGCTGGGTATCGTCGGTGAATCCGGATGCGGTAAGTCCATTACCTGCATGTCTCTGGCACAGCTGGTTGAATGCCCTCCCGGAAGATATGAGGGAGGCGAGATCCTGCTTGACGGCAAGGACATGCTGAAAATTTCGGATGCTGAACTGAGAAAAATGCGCGGAAATGTTATTTCCTACATTTTCCAGGAGCCGATGACATCACTGAATCCGGTCTTCAAGATCGGTTATCAGATCGAGGAAGTACTGACACTGCACAGAGGCTTAAGCAAGGAAGAAGCTCATAAAGAAGCAATTCATGCACTTGATCTGGTACGTATTCCGAATCCGGAGCGTATCGTTAATGAATATCCGTTCGAACTTTCCGGCGGTATGCGTCAGCGCGTTATGATCGCGATGGCTCTTGCCTGCAACCCGAAGCTTCTGGTTGCGGATGAGCCTACAACAGCTCTTGACGTTACGATTCAGGCTCAGGTTCTTGACCTGATGAATGATCTGAAAAAGCAGCTGAATACTTCGATCCTGTTCATTACGCATGACCTGAGCGTCATTGCTGAAATGGCTGACCGCGTCATGGTTATGTATGCAGGAAAAGTTGTTGAACTTGCGGATGTTATGACGATTTTTGAGAAACCTCTGCATCCTTACACAAGAGGTCTGATTGCTTCAAGACCTGATATGAATACATCCTCCAACCGTCTGACGGTCATTCCGGGCAACGTTCCGGACCTGTCCGCTCTGCCGGAAGGATGCTCATTCGGTCCTCGCTGCGGCTTCTTCTGTGACAAGTGCGGCAAGGGTGTTCCTGAACTTGTTGAAGTAGAACCGAATCACTGGGTTCGCTGCTACAGACCGGGAGGTGTAGATCGTGACAACTGATAACAAAAATCTGATTGAAGTCAGAAATCTGAAAAAATATTTCCCGATCAAGGGCGGTATTTTCCAGACAACAGTCGGACAGGTAAAAGCTGTTGACGATGTATCCTTTTCCATCAAAAAGGGACAGGTCATGGGACTTGTCGGTGAATCCGGCTGCGGTAAATCCACAACAGGCAGAACGATGCTTCAGCTTCTGAAGCCTACGTCCGGTGAAATGTATTATGACGGTGTTGATACGTTCAAGCTTTCAGGCAAAGAACTGAATAAATACCGTACAAAGATGCAGATCGTATTCCAGGATCCGTATTCCTCACTGAATCCCCGTCTGCCGATCTATGACATTATCGGTGAAGCAATGCTTGAACACAAGATCGTTGCCAACCGTGAAGAAATGATGAATAAAGTCTTTGAACTGATGAGCAAGTGCGGACTGTTCCCTGAACAGGCAGGCCGTTATCCCCACCAGTTCTCAGGCGGTCAGAGACAGCGTATCTGTATTGCAAGAGCGCTCGCTGTTGATCCTGAGTTTGTTATCTGCGACGAAGCAGTATCTGCTCTGGACGTTTCCATTCAGTCCCAGATCATCAACCTTCTGAAGGATCTGCAGGACGATATGGGACTTACATATCTGTTCATCTCACATGACCTTTCAGTCGTGAAATTCATTTCCGACTCTGTAGGCGTTATGTATCTTGGTGAGATCGTTGAGATCGGCTCCAAGGAACAGATCTTTAATCATTTTGCTCATCCGTATACAGAAGCACTTCTGTCTGCGGCTCCGTCATTTGATCCCCGTAAGCGCAACAACAGCAACCGTATCATTCTGCAGGGTGACCTTCCGTCACCGGCTAATCCTCCGAGCGGATGCCGTTTCCATACAAGATGTCCGCTTGCGACTGCAAAATGCTCCGGAGAAGTTCCTGCCAAGTACGAAGTTGAACCGGGTCATCTGGTACAGTGCCACTTTGCAAAAGAACGTTTTGCAAAGCGCAGTGAAAATAACTGATGTTCTTTATTCAAAAAGATCAGGTCGATCAGGATGTCGAAAAGATCCGTGAATATACGCTGGGTCCTGAACATCTTGAGAAAAAACTGATCAAGGAAGCGGAAGACAACCGGAAACGGAAAGAAAACGTATCGGAATTTACATGGAAAGATGTACTGGCAATGACGATCGCGATCATTGAGGTCATCCTGCCGTTCCTGATCGCATTCATTCTGGCAATGGTTGCCGCATGGTTCTTCTTCTGGTATCTGGCACATCATTGATTTATAAAGGAATGTCTGAAAGGATATTCCTTTTGTTATAATGGGAACGGTGACTTTTATGAAAAAACTACTGACAGCAGGATTATTAGTATGCTTATGCGGATGTGCATCCGATGCATCCGGACCTGCAGCTGAGATAACGGCTTCGCCTGTTCCGGGCGAAGACATACAGGAACAGGTGATCGATACCGGATACGGGATCAGTATGATCCTGCCGGGAGATTTCAGCAGGAAAGACAGGGAAAACTGTGATTTCTCATACAGCAACGGAAAACTCAACATTCTCGGTCTTTGTGAATCCAGAGAATACCTTGCGTGCATCGGAAAAGATCCGGATATGGATATCCATGAATATGCGGCAGATCTTTATAAAGGAATGGATATCACGGAGATCTCCGATGACCGTGTAGCTGTAGAAGATACGTATCAGGATTATTATGAATACCAGATCGTAATTGAAGGAGATGATCGTTTCTGGACGGTAGGTTTTATTCAGAATGATTATGATGAGCAGGCGATCGAAGAGATCAAGGAACTCGCATTGAACAAGACATATGTCAATGAGGATCTTCCTTCGGA
>CAMOPG010000057.1:0-13642 GCA_946622165.1 uncultured Erysipelotrichaceae bacterium | reverse complement strand
GTTTATCTTTCATGGTCTATAGACCCCCTTCGATAAATCAAATATACGCAGAATTGTGTGAAATGGAACTACCTTTTGCAAATTTGACACTATTGTTTCATCATATTTGCAATTAGTAAGCGGTATCATGACACTTTTGAGACACGAATTTGAATATTAGTTGTCAAAAGTATCGGATTGTTGTGTGATTGCGTGCAGATTCTGACAGATGTTTCAAGATGTCATTTCAGAAGTGAAGAAATGAACTGATTGATCGTATTGTTCTTATCTGACAGAAGATCTTCCGACGCCTTTTCCACAAGCATCGCGATCAGTTCTTTTTCAAGCTTATTGCATTTACGGTAATTCTGAACCAGCTTCTTTTCCGCTGCTGTCAGCTTCAGCTGTGAAGAAGATGCCTTCGCTGTCGAAGCGGCAGGTTTTTTCTTGGATGACGCAGACGTTTTCTTCTTTGCTGTCGTCTGCTTTTCTTTTGTTTCATCAACGATCTGTAACTGAGGCATTTTTATTCTCCTTCCTTTCTCCATACAGCAGGATGGTGTTTCCTGTTTGAAGACATGATCCTGATCTGTGCCGGATCCATTCCTTCTGCCTGCGCCGTGACTGTGATGTCTTTGGATGCGCCCGTAACTTTGATGATCACGGCAGCCATTCCCGCAAACAATTTTCTGCCGGCTTCCGGTGACTGATAAGGATCTATGTCGCACGGATCGCCATTGTCCATGGCAATGATACGGGCACCCTCGCTTACTTCGAAGAATACTCTCTGATCACTGTTGTATACCGGATTCCTATCCGCATCATATGCCGAAACGTATAAAGTCATCAGTTCCCCGTCTGACACCGAACGCCTGCGTTTTTCCGTAAATGCCAGTGAAGCGGCACTAGCATGTGTCGTTGCTTTGTTTCTGCCCGACACTGAACTGATCACATTGTCTGACTCATCATACGCGACAGCTTCCAAAGTGCCTTCCTGCCATCTGACATCCCAGGAAAGGCTCAGCTCACCGTCATAAGTCTGATATTCATAGCCGGCATCGGTTGTATGCGTTTGGGCATAACGCTTCCCCAGCGATCTGCCGTTGAGGAAGAGTTCTACTGCAGGCGCATTGCTGTAAACCGTGACTTTCGTTTTGCCGAGCATATCCGTTGAGATGGATTCCTTATTCCAGGAAGGCAGGATATGCACGACTGTTACATCATTCCGCCACTGGCTCTGATAGAACCAGTAGGAATCCTTCGGTATGCCTGCTGTATCGATGATGCCGAAATAAGAAGATTTCGGAACCGGACCCCGTCCGCTGACGGAACCGGGCTCAGTACCGTTCCACGGTTCCGGTTCTCCCAGATAATCAAAGCCCGTCCAGACAAATTCACCGGCGATAAAGTCTCTTGTGATCACATCAAACCATGCTTTCTGTGCCGTGCAGCCCCATTCAACTGCTTCTTCATCCCAGGCAGATACCTGCAGATGATCCTGATCGATCCCGTGTTTCAGATACCATCCCCTGCTGCTGAGCTCAGACGACGTCTCAGAGCCGTAAAACACACGGTCCGGATACTGCGCGTGCAGTTCGTCATATTCTTCTGTCAATGCATAGTTCAGGCCGATCACGCCGCCATGTTCTGCCACAGCCCGGTCCATGCCGTTCTGGACATCGCTGGTACCGTCCGTCATATTGTCTCCGATCGTTGCTGGCCTTTGATCATCCGCTTCTGCCGTCCAGCTGCACAGCATATCCGCATAGGCAGGATAATCTTCCGGAGCCAGGCCGATATTCCCAAGGATCTCGTTGCCGATCGACCACATGATCACGGCAGGATTGTTTCTGCCTGCCCATACCATGGAATAAATGTCAGCCTGTGCCCAGATCCAGTCAGGGCTGAGGTTGACCAGATGATCCTGAGCGACCTGTGAGTTATAGCAGGCCGCATAATCAGCCAGATTCCAGTTCTTTGAATAAGCCCATGTATCGAATGATTCCTCGATCACCAGCATTCCTGTTTCCGCACACAGATCCAGCAGTGACTGAGACGCAGGATTATGCGTGATGCGCACGGCATTGCAGCCCATTTCCTTCAGCATTTCCAGGCGCTGTTTCCATAGATACCGGTTATCCGCAGCACCCAGGGCACCGAGGTCATGGTGCAGACATACGCCCTTTAGTTTGACCGGTTCCCCGTTCAGATAGAAACCCGTATCCGCATCAAATGCGATCGTCCTGTAGCCGTATGCCGTACGAATGGTGTCAATGATTTCATCTTTATAGAGCAGCGACATTTCCGCCCTGTAAAGGACAGGATGCTGGGTATCCCAGAGATCCGGATCTTCGACTGTCAGTTCCAGTTCTGCAGCTGTTTCTCCGTCTTCTGCAGTGATGTTCTGTGAGGCTCTGGCACAGACTCTGCCGTACCTGTCATAGATCACAGCCTGCACAAGTGCATCTTGTTCTTCTCCCGTATGGTTGACGAGATACGCTGACAGCTTTGTCAGAACCTGTTTCTCATCTGTATCTTCATAAAGCACATGCATGCGCTGCTCATCCAGATGAAGCTTCTCTTTGACATGCATCGTCACATTGCGGTAGATGCCGCTTCCGGAGTACCAGCGGGAAGAAGCTTCCGCCGTATCGCACAATACCGTGACGGTATTTTCTCCGGCACTGATAAAGTCCGTCAGATCGACGGTAAACGGCGTGTATCCGTACGGATGATATGCGATCTGCTGATCATTGACAGAAACGGATGCGCGGTGATAGACGCCCTCAAATTCCAGCAGGAACTCACAGTCAGTCAGTTTCTCACTGACAGTAAAGGTTTTCTCATATGTTCCGATCCCGCCGGGCAGAAACCCGCTCTCCGCTTCTCCCAGTTCATCCGGAGTGTGCGTGATCGTCCAGTCATGCGGCAGTTCTGTATCAGCCGCCTCATTTCCGTCTTCATGAAAGCGCCAGCTGCTGTTCCACAGAAAGGAACCGGTATGATCCAGTGTTTCCGTTTCTTCCGCAAGCACATGCCATGCCGGTATCTCTGCAAAACAAAGCGCAGCTGCAGCGAATGTTTTGAAAAAAGTTCTCATCATGGTTCTATTTTATCAGACAGGGTATCGATATACACTGCCTGATCCGAAAAAGAGTTCTACAGATACGGCAGGAATGGTATAATGCAGTCAAGAGATTATCAGAAATTCATATAATTGAAAGAAGAGGATATCATCATGAGCAAAAAGGATAAGAAATCTTCAAAGAAATCCAAGAAAAACGCAGTCAAACCTGTCATACTTCTGAGTTTTGACGGCACCATCATGGATACCGAGCCTGCCATTCTCGCTACATACCGGCACATTTTTGCAAAGTATGAAAAAGGAAGCGAGTTTACCAAAGAAGCTGCCATGGAAGTCCTTGATTCCAGTGCGTTTTCAATGATGAAGAAATACTTCCCGGAACAGGATCCGAAGGACATGGTCGCGGAATACCGTTCCTATCAGGACTACCATCTGAGAGATCTGATCCAGCCGATGAAAGGCGTCGTAGATTTCCTTACCTGGCTGAAGGAAAACGGATATAAAGTAGGTATCGTCAGTGTCAAGGACCGCTCTGCAGTCATGGACCTGCTTGAACACAGCAACATGGCTCAGCTCATTGATGTTGTGATCGGCAATGCCGGCGCCGGTACGGAGACCCTCTCATCCGACAGCATCATCACAGCATGCGCGATCATGGACGCCAAGTTCTGCGTCTTCATCGCAGACAGCGCCGTAGATATGCAGGCAGGCAGAGAAGCAGGTGTTCTGTGCATCGGATTTGTTCATAACCGTGACAAGACGCCCGCACTGGTCGAATCACACCCTGACTTCATGACGGCATCCTTCAGAGAGATCCGCAAGCTGATCGAAAACGAACCGCTCTGGGTAGCATATCCTCTCACCGGAGATAAGATCGAAGACGACTCCGACGATTAAAAAGCACATCTATCGCTGCATCCGTGCTGAACTGCACAGATGCAGTTTTCTTTTTGTCCGCATGATCCGGGTCTGAAAAAAGTCTGAGATATTGCCCAGACTTTCATTCTGTATATATGATCGGGATCATTTCTGCTGAAAGCAGACAGGATCCTTTTATTCTTTGCCTGTCCAGCAATAGGTGCACAGACAATCAGCCGGCAGACCGGTCGCTTCCACCATATCATCAATGCGGTTGAAGCGCAGTGATGTGAAGTGCATCTGCTTCCGCATGATCTCAAGCATGTTTTCGTAGCGTTTGGAATCAGGGTTTGCATAATCATCCAGAACAACACGCTCAACATCATTGCCTTCTTCCTGGGCAATGATGCGCCTTGCGATCAGTTCCATGTCGGATGTTGCACGGGAGAAACTGATGTATTTGCAGCCGAAAAGGATCGGCGGGCAGGCAGGACGTACATGTACTTCCTTGGCTCCCCTTTCATACAGGAAATCACTTGTTTCACGCAGCTGTGTGCCTCTGACGATCGAATCGTCGATCAGAAGCAGACGCTTGTCTTCGATCAGTTCCTGAACGGGGATCAGCTTCATCTTGGCGATCAGATTGCGCTTTTCCTGCATGGTCGGCATGAAGCTGCGCGGCCAGGTAGGCGTATATTTGATGAACGGCCTTGAATAAGGGATCTTCGATTCGTTGGAATATCCGATCGCATGACCGATACCGGAATCCGGGACGCCGGCTACGATATCGACTTCATTGGTCGTCATGCCGTCACGCTTTGCAAGCATTTTTCCCCAGCGGTATCTCATGTCTTCAACATTGATCCCTTCATATGTGCTGGGCGGATAACCGTAATATGTCCAGAGGAATGTGCAGATACGGAGTTTCTTTCCCGGAGCAGCCAGAACATGCATGCCGTTAGGATCGAAGACAACGATCTCACCGGGTCCGAGTTCATGACAGATCTCGTATCCCAGTTTCTCACATGCGAAGGATTCAAACGTTGCGCAGTATCCTTCTTCCTTTTTGCCGATCTGGATCGGCGTTCTGCCGTACTTATCTCTTGCACAGTAGATGCCTTTCGGCGTCATCAGCATGATCGACATTGAACCGTCGATCGCATCCTGCGCATGCTTGATGCCTTCCACCAGATTGTCGCACTGGTTGATCAGCGTTGCGACAAGCTCTGTTTTATTGATCTCACCGCCTGACATTTCCATGTAGTGCGTTTTGGAACTGCTCAGAACGTTCTCTACGATCTCCATCGCATTGTTGATCCTGCCTACACAGGCAATGGCATATGCGCCATGGTGGCTTCGTACAACAAGGGGCTGCGGATCATAATCAGAGATGCATCCGATTCCCAGATAACCGTTCATATCCTGAACGTCATATGTGAATTTCGTTCTGAAAGGAGAATTTTCTATATTGTGGATCGCTCTGGTAAAGCCTCCTTCTCCATATACAGCAAGTCCTGCTCTCCGTGTCCCAAGGTGTGAATGATAATCGGTTCCGTAAAATAAATCAAAGATACAGTTCTCTTTCAGTGCTGTACTGAAGAATCCGCCCATCTTGCAATCCTCCTTATCAATCAATGCGCAGATTATAACACAGGCTCACATGCTGAAAAGACTTTTTTTTGCACACTTTTAAAAAGACTGTGCATTTTCATGCAAACAGTCTGATTAATTTTCACTCAGAATTCTTCAACCTTGCTTTTGATCATCCATGTCAGCACTTCGGGAAGTCCGACCGGGATCTTGGAGTTGATCGATTCAAAATTCTTTCCGTATTCACCGATCTCCACCAGGTAGCCGACGCCGTCCGGTGTATATCCCATGACCAGATGATGCTCATGAGGCTGATGCGAGATGATCTGCAGTCCCAATGAAGCGACAAGTTCACCGGGGAATACGCCGATCTTGATCTCACCGAAGTTATAGGCACGGCCGATCAGTGTATCCTGCGCGTCAAACGGTCCCAGGATCCTCTTTTCCAGCGATTCTTTTGACTGGAGAAGCAGTCTGAGCTGCTGCGGGTTCTTCTCTGCGGCGATCTGTTCTTCCAGCTTCACCAGGCGTTTTTTCATCGTCTCCGGATTCAGGGTATAGCTGTAGCTAAGCTCAACGGACTCCGCTTCAAAACGGTCGATCACAACATCCTCGAACACTGCCTTTTCCTTGATCTGGGCAGTGATCTCATCTCTCAGGCGCAGCAGCTCGGAATGATCCAGCGCAGGATCCTTGGAGCGCTGTCTTGTCAGTCTTGTGGAGGAATCCCCGGCACAGCCGACAAACGGCAGAACAGGACAGTCATACAGCTCCGAGACCTTTGTTCTGACATTTCCGACGAGATCTGTTGTCATCTTCGGGTTCTTCGGGAATATGATCGTGGAGTGTGTTGTCAGTTCCATCAGGATGCCGATGCGTTCCCCGTTCAGTGCATTGAGCGCGATCAGGTTGACATCCTTGTCTGCCGGCAGATCGAGGTTGTTTCTGTTCCCGTAGCATCCTTCGATCGGTACGACTGCGATCTGTGATGTGAATTCCTGCAGCTGTCCTTCCAGTTCTTTGAACATCTGCACGGCTTTATCGGTATTGGCTTCAATGAAGTCCATGTAGCAGTCTTCTTCTGTTGCACCGTGCATGGATACACGTGTTCTGGTCATGCGCGGGCCGGAATGCGTATGCGTTCCGTTGATGATCAGTGCATCCTGATCCAGTTTGTCAGTCAGCGCGGAAAGCTTGCCGTACAGGTTTCTGCGGAAGACATCCGGAACATTTCCGTTGTCCATGCCGATCCAGTATACGTATTTTCCGTCAAAGTCAAACAGCGTGCCGGTCATCGTAAAATAGTCATAAAAGTCATCCTTTGTCAGAGGAAGAGAATCTTTCCAGTTCCATCCGAATGTTTCTCTGCATGTTTCATCCAGATAGATGATCGTTTTCATTGCTGCGCGAGCTGTCATAAAAAGCCTCCTTGTACAGACAGATTATACCGGCTGACATCGGAGACTTAATTTCGGAATTTCCGTTCATCATGAACGGATATCGTGAAGAAAGCTTTATTTCATGGCTTCAGCAGCCATTGCCAGAGCGCCTTCCTGGGTTTCCGCTCCGGCCAGGAATCCGGATGGATGGCAGAAAACAGCAGTCTTGATGCCGGACACCTGCTGCAGTTCTTCATACCTCAGACCATACCACGCTGCAGGCAGCGGATGCCTGTAGGATGTCCGGTCATCGGAATTGCTGAGTGCGCACTGAATGTTCCAGCCGCCCCTTAACGCAGGTGAAATGACATACCAGATATCCTGTGCCTTGGGATTGCGGAACTGGGAATACAGCACGCCTTCCCATGGGGCAAACTGATCCATGATCATGATATGGTTCGCCGAATAATCAATGCAGTTCAGTACGTAATCACGGCCGTCCATGCTTGAAATGATGCTGTCGATCCGGTTGAGCAGAACATCCTTTGCAAAGCTGACCGCATCCATGAATGCGTCATAATAGTTCATATCCGAGTTCCAGGTCGGATTGAAATCCTTGATCATCTGCGTCGCGGTATATTCGCATCTTGCGTCTGCCAGGATCGATTTCTTCAGGTCTTCCGAAAGATTCGGGATCCTGTTCAGGGCAAGCGCAACCGGATTGACGCCGTTGTCTTCGGCATCGATTCCCAGAACCAGGGAGTTTTCAAGCCTGCGGTATACCTGCTCCATGTAATTCTGCGGGCAGTCAAGTTCTTCAAGGATCTCACGGTAGTATTTCCGCCATACCAGTCCGCATGCTGCATAAGGGATCTCCGTGCCTGGATGCGTGCCGTTGACCTCACGGCATTCCGGTGTATGGTGGTCAAGCTCACCGCCGCCGATATCAAAGATGATCCAGTTCTGAGGATCCTCCGGCAGCTGGGTATCACTGCCGCGCACGACATTGATCTCTTCCGCGATCAGCGACAGCATGGCTGCCGCAAATACATCATCCGCATGAAACAGTCCGTCATGCGTATATAAGTTCAGTTTCCGATACATAGAAGTCTCCGTTTCTTAATGTATTATACGACCTGCTGAGAGGCCGTTCCCTTTTTGTTTTCTTCCGTATCCGCAAGTACGGATATCCTGTACAGGATCTCTTCTGTCTGCGGGCATTCCCGTGAGAACATTGTGATATATCCTTCGATCGACTGTGCCTTTGCCTTCAGGACCCTGGCATGGGAGGAAACAAATATCCTGCAGCCGCCTCTGCCGTTTCTGGCTTCCTGGATCAGGTTCGCTCCGGCGCTGTTGCCGTCAAAAGCGATCAGCACGGAGGGACGGCGCTTGAAGATCTCATATGCAAAACTCTTGTATAATCCATGGCCTGTCGGTTCGATCGATATGCGTACGGAAAGACCGTACTGCATAAGTTTTTTGATCTCGTGTCTGCCCAGCATGGTAGGAACGATCGCGAAGATCTCAAATCTTCCGTGGTTCTGTTCTGCCAGATACTGCTCATAACCGTTCAGCTTGTGCCCGATCACAAAGAACACCTTTGCCGGGTCCAGACGGTCCAGCAGTTCATCGATCATCTGTCTGCCATGCTCATTGGTTTTGGTGGTCCGCTGGTCGTTGTTGAAACTGCCTCCCGCGAGCACGACCGGCACTTTATCCTGCGGCAGTTCCCTGATCAGTGTTTCAAGTTCCAGGGCAGTGCTGTATTTCCTGGGCCCTGCCGTCAGATCACCCGTGATCTGTTCTTCCGCAGCCATGCGGCTGTTCAGAACTTCTTCGATTGTTCGTCCTGCACATAAGCGTTCCATCTGTTCCGTTTTATATGCAAAATCACGTTCTGCCTGTTCTGCGACTTCTTTTTCCGCATTCCGCATCAGCATCATTTCTTCATGGTTCAGATCGAGCATCTTTTCCAGGGACAGCTGTTCATCGATCGAATCTGTTCCGTAAAGCGCCCCTCCGTCAGTTCCCTGCACACAGCGGACGCCGGCGTGAAGATACTGCTTCAGGGGATGTTTTTTCAGGCTGCTCAGGTTGTTCAGACGCACATTGGATGTGATCTGGAATTCCAGTACCGCATCGTACTTCCTGATATCGGACAGCAGCTGTTTTCCCTTTTCCGACTTCAGATTTGCCGTATACAGACCGTGTCCGATCCTGACATGCGGCATCTTCTGGCCAGGAGCCAGTGCGTCCGCAACACAGCGGATACTGTTTGCCACATTGTCTTTCAGACTGTCATTCTCACCTGCATGGATCCTGATCACAAACGTCGGATCATGTTCCGCGATCCTGACGAGTTCCCTGATCACAGGCTGCAGCTGTCTGATATCGTTCATCTCTTCCCCGACAAAATCACATCCTGCTACATACGGGTCGACCGATACCGCACGCAGTGCCGTCAGGTTATCCTGCAGGTAATCCGTGTCGATCTGATCCCTGATGAGCATCAGAGGGATCCTTCTGATCGCCGCAAGGAAACGGATCCGCACGCCTGTTTCCCTGTAGATGCTCGGCATGATCTCATGGACCTGTTTGAGCATCTGCACAGACGCATCTTTTTTCACCAGTGTCGTATCGGAGATCTCGCAGTATGAAACGCCTGTCTGTGCGTATCCCCGCGCGATCCAGAGCAGCTTGTTCTGGAAGAGCGTATTCCTGCAGTAATCCGGATTCTCGTGATCCAGGATCATCTGTCTGAGCGCGTTTTCGATCTCTCTGTCCCCGATCCTGTCGGTATCGTGCAGATCGATCAGATCATCCGATGTGATCCCTTTTGTAAATACATAACGGTACAGGTAGACTTTTTCCAGGTTTGTGAACACCGCCTGTCCGTCCTTCATGACGGCGAGTGATGTCCTGATCCTGGCAATGTTGTACAGCGCATCGTCGGGATCGTTCAGGATCAGATCCGCGAAGTTGATGAATGTATTGTCATCGATCCTTCTGGTCAGATATTTGCCTTCCAGTTCCGAGTCCGCAAACTGCTGCGACACCAGGTTCCTGCGTTCATGCAGTTTGATCTCCTGTTCCCTGCTTAAGCGCAGACCGAGCTTTTTTACATAATAAAGCGGATAGCGGATCTGATGAAAGATACCCAATGCGATGAGGATGTCGCCGGACAGGTTCGCATTCATATGTGTATGCAGGTCTGTCCTGAATTTGACGTCCTCAAGAATATATGTTTTGACGATCGTTTTTTCGACATCCAGTCTGTAATCCTTTGTCTGCGACATCAGGGTCTTTGATATGGAAGGTACGGAAGCTTTCATCTCGATCGTACCGTCGGGATATATATTTGCGATCTTCGTATTGCCCATGCGGAATATATAGATCAGCCTGTTGTATGCATCGATGTATGCAGGGACTTTCCCGCGGATCACCTTCAGTCCCTTCTCGTCTCTGGACAGCGGCAGATGGCACAGATGAGCAAGATTTGTGATCAGATTTCCTGTGCTGTGATTCGGCGTTTTCAATTCATAAAACATGACATCATCCTGTTTTGTCAGGATCACGATCATGTCTTTTTCCCTGTCCAGATAGAAATGTCCAAAATATTCCATAAATACGGCACCCCGCATGTTTGCACTATATTATATCGGAGAAGCTCCGTTTGTCACACATGAAAAATCCCGGCTGATCATTCAACCGAGATATCTTCAATGCGGCGGTTTTTGAATTCCCTGTAAACCTGAAGCTGTTCCATCATCGCTTCAAAGGAGTATTTCCTGTTTTCCTGGATCTCCAGACAGTCTGCAGTCTCTCCATCCTTCAGTTCCAGACTGATCACAACTGCGGCCTCTTCTTCATCACCGGTCAGACGGAATACATTGCGCTTCAGTCTGATCAGCACATGATCCTGCGCTGCGGTCATATCAATGCGGACAGACTTTCCTTCCTCAAGCGTATCAGGCAGTCTGACTTCCCTGCACATCTTCTCAAACAGGCGCACCGCTTCCGACAGGTCCATTGCCGGACGGATATTGCATGTCCGCAGATAATCGCTCATCTTATCCCTGAGGGTATTTCCTTCCCAGGCATTGAAGTCGACTTTGTATCCGGGTGAGTTGATGATATCCCGGATAAATGTATCCGAGAAATAGGTCGCTGCCGGTCCGAAGGGATCAAGCACGATCTGTCCGTTATGCTCGGTAACGATCCGGACGACCTCCTGAAATGACATCACCGCAGTATCGTTCTTTTCATAGCCTTTGCATCGTTTCAGGGCATCCCAGCCCGAGTAGACCGGAAAGAATGTTCCTTTTTCAAAGGTCAGCACAGGAATTCCGTAAGCGAAATTCATATCTTCCATGAAAAGATCGTCAATATGATCCATCAAGGACTTGTTTTTCGGCCTGCGCTCGATCGATACCAGATATTTGCCGTATGCAACAGCACGGAACATCTGGTCAATGTATCCGGAACGTTCCTTCATGTGTGAAAATGACAGCGCCATGCCTGCCAGATAGGGATTTTCTACGGGTGTTTCCGCTGTCTGGTACGCATAGTGCTTCACACTGGATATGACTGTATATGCTTTGATATCACCGGGATCGCTGAGAGGCAGAACGATGCTGGCAAGACTTCTGCCCGGAACCGGCGGATCCAGAGGATCCAGCCTGCATCCTTCGGCGGTGATCGTTTTGCTGTGATACGGATCTGTATACATGTACAGCTTGTCGCCAGGGGCGAGAGTCCCGGAGGCTTCACCGATCACGGTGAATGTCTCATCCGGATTCACGTGGTATTTCTCGGCAACCATATAGAAACGGCTGCTGTTTTCATATGTTTTGACCTTCTGCAGCACAGGGTCCTGCAGTTTCTGCACGGTATAGGCTTTTGCCTGGTTCCAGGCATAGATCGTTCCGGCAGAGATCATCATTATGTACAGGCCGAGCGACAGACTGCCCCTGCTCTGCGGGAATCTGCTGTACTGGATCAGCCACAGGCTGCACAGCATTCCGGCAAAGACAAGTGTTCTCAGCATGATGCGTCTCTGCAGACGGGTGACCGGCATCCTGACGCCTCCTGTCATTGCTCTGCGCATGATCAGATAAGAAACCAGCACGCCTGCAAGACCGCCTGCCCCTGTAACCAGCAGCATTCTCCGGTCATTTGACAAGAGACCAAGCGCACACATGCCGAACATGGAAAAGGATGAATCAAGCAGCAGAACAGCGCAGAACAGTCCTGTTCTCACGCGGGTCATAATACTGATCGGATGCACTTTTTTATCCTGAAGGCTCATCTGGTTTTCTCCATGTAATGTATTTTAGCATTATACCTGCAGATTCATTTGATTTTTAACCAATATTAAATATTTCCGTATTGATTGCGCCAAAACAGCGCAGTGAGCCTGCTTCAGCGGCAGGTTTCAGCGAAAGCAAAAAAAATGACTTTTGCAAGTCACTTTTTCTTTATGGTGCGGATGACAGAATTCGAATCTGCACGAGTCGCCCCACTGACCCCTGAAATCAGCGCGTCTACCAGTTCCGCCACATCCGCATTGCATGAATAATATTACCACAGATTTATCGGATGTCCAGCATTATTTTTTATTTTTTTGAACATATTTTACAGCAGTCCTGCTGCTACTTTTTGACGGCCTTCCGTATATCCGTATTGATGATCATCGTCGACAGCAGCTGCTTCAGACGTTCTTCCTCTGCCCTGTCCGGGATCGTATCATCTGTAACGGATACTGTTCCGGCATACTTTCCGGCAAATTCCAGTGCCAGGCTGACATTCAGTCCGCTGTTTTTCGCGATCACATAAGCAGCCAAATGTCCGCAGTCAGCACCTGACAGATCGACATGGTCATGATGATCCGCCTCTGCCACTTCCTCGCTTTCCCCGTCATAGTACAGACATCTCAGGTCGTCGAGCAGGATCATGACAGGTGCTTCTGTCAGGGAATAAATGTATTCTGCCGCTTCATTAAGATCCTCTGCCCTGCCTTCACACAGATATGCCGCCTCAGCTTCGCTTAAATGCAGGACAGGATGCAGGTCAAACAGCTGTGAGAGTATCATCGAATTCTGCAGAATGCTGTATCCGGAAGGCTTGAATATGATCGGCAGATGCAGAGACTGCAGATATCCCAGCAGCAGCTGGGGATCCTTTTCAAACTGCGAACCTGAGCAGATCACACAGGAATACTCCTCCTCATTGATCCCGTTCAGTGCAGAAGCAGTGATATCATACTCTCCGCCCTGGATCATCAGTGAACGGTAATTGCCTTTCGGATCGACCAGTGTATATGTACAGCCGGCAGTTTCCTCATGCCGGGGCATCGGAATGCCGAGCTCTTCAGCTTTCTGTTCCGGAAGCTCACTGTAAACGCCTGTGCCGGTATGCGAGATCAGACTGTACGGCATATTCAGGATACGGAACGCATTTGCCATGCACCAGCCTGTTCCGGAGACCCTGTTTGTTGTTTTCCGGGGCGTAATATCTTCATCACTCTGCGGCAGATGATCGACCGATCCGCAGATATCCAGAACGGTGCTTCCGATCAGCAGTACTTTTTTCATAGTGAACCTCCAGTCATGAAAGAAAAACTCCCGATTGCTCAGGAGTTTCATCAGTGGTCCCAGGCAGAATTGAACTGCCGACACCAGCATTTTCAGTGCTGTGCTCTACCTACTGAGCTACAGGACCATGGTTGCGAGGGAAGGATTTGAACCAA
>CAMOPG010000056.1:0-13783 GCA_946622165.1 uncultured Erysipelotrichaceae bacterium | reverse complement strand
CTGATCATCATTGCCTGCATGATCAACATCAAGAAATATCTCTTCTGAAAATCAGCTCCGGCTGATTTTTTTGACGGCTCATAGGTCAGCGGAATTGTCATATAATAAAAGTCGGAGGATCCATATGGCAAAAACAGCAGTTATTACGGGAAGCGGAAGAGGACTTGGACTTGCAATGGCAAAGGTGTTCCGCGCAAAAGGATTTAATGTTGTAGTATCGGATTTCAATGAGGCAAATCTTGCGAACGCCGTCAAAGAACTGAATGGTATGAACGGACTGTTCAGCGGCGTGACAGGCGTACTGGCAGATGTGACCTCCCTGAGTGATCTTGAGTATCTGTGGGACAAAGCAGTTCAGACATACGGTGCAGTGGATATCTGGATCAATAATGCAGGCGTCAATCAGCCGATGGTACCGATGTGGGAACTGACAAAGGAACAGATGGACATCATCGTGGATATCGATCTCAAAGGCGCAATGTACGGATGCAGGACAGCGATCAACGGCATGAACAAACAGGGACACGGATGCGTGTACTGCATTGAAGGATTCGGCTCCAATGATGCTGTACAGCTCGGCCTGACGGTCTATGGCGCATCCAAGCGCGCTGTCAAATATCTGACAGCCGGCATCGCAAGGGAACTGGAGCTGACAGGCAGCCCGGTCGTGATCGGAAGGCTGAACCCCGGCATCATGATCACGGACTTCATCACCAAGCCCCTGGGACAGGACGGTACCATGGAACTGTCGGAAAAGACAAAAAAGGTCTACAACATCCTGGGCGACAGACCGGAAACGGTCGCCTCATTCCTGGTGGAAGGGATGATCAGAAACCTGGAAAAGAAAAAGAATGATGATTACATTGCCTGGCTGACCAATGCCAAGGCAGCCTGGAGATTCATGACATCATCATTCAATAAACGGGATTTCTTCAAATGATCACGGATATGGTCAGTGCGCGGCACTGATCTTTTTTATATTCTGCCTTCCCATTCCGCATCAAATTCATCCAGGAACATTTCCATGAAATCATGTCTGTGCTGGGCGATGATCTTTCCTGTGGAAGTGTTCATCATATCTTTCAGAAGCAGCAGCTTTTCATAGAAGTGGCCGATCGTGGAAGACTGGGAGTTTCTGTATTCTTCTTTGCTCAGATCCGTTCTGTATGTTTCATCCGGATCAAAGATCTTTCTGTGATGGCTGCCGCCATAGGCAAATGCGCGTGCGATGCCGATGGCTCCTATCGCATCCAGCCGGTCGGCATCCTGCACGATCTTTCCTTCCAGCGTATCCGGCACAACAGAATCCTTCCCGGAGAAGGAGACCTGT
Organism: uncultured Erysipelotrichaceae bacterium; assembly: GCA_946622165.1. Taxonomy (GTDB): domain Bacteria; phylum Bacillota_I; class Bacilli_A; order Erysipelotrichales; family Erysipelotrichaceae; genus Bulleidia. The sequence continues at coordinate 12,453 of CAMOPG010000056.1, read as the reverse complement.
TCAATGATCCTGCAGATGTTGGAGATCTGAACCTCCGATATGCCGTATTTGTTCATGATCCTGACGGCATTGCCATGTGTTTTCTCTGTATCCGGGGAGACTTTGTAATCATCCGCGTCATGCAGAAGGGCAGCGATGCCGACAATGAATTCACGTGCCTGTTCTTCCCTGGCGATCTTCATGGCTGTCGTGTAAACGCGCATCGTATGATCGAAATCATGGCCTGCCGTATCAGAGGCAAACAGTTCTTTGATATCTTCTGTGATCCCTTCAAGGATCATGCTTTGTGTTCTGAGCATAGTCATTCTCCTGTGTATATCCACTATTATAAATATGTACACAGGGATTTGTGGTAATATTTGTTTTGGAACAAGGTGAGTTTTATGGCATACGAAAAAGAACGCAAAGAGATCATGGAAGCGATGGCCGCCGGGGATGATGCAATTTATTATCTGGAAGGCGCTATGGAAAAGCTGAACAGCGCCGGAAACTGGGGAATCGCAGACATCCTGGGCGGAGGTCTGCTTATTTCTGCTGTCAAGCGCAGCAGAATGCGCGAAGCACAGAGAGAAATGGAAAAAGCCAGGGATGCAATGATGCGCTTCAGCAGGGAAGTGGCTGATGTGGACAGGACGCTGAATACGGATCTGGATCTTGACGGCTTTATGGGATTTGCGGACTTCTTCTTTGACAGCTTCTTTGTCGATATGATCGTGCAGGGCAAGATCAATGATGCAAAAAGACAGATCAAGGAAGCGATGGAACAGGTTGAAGAAACATGCGATCTTCTGGACGCGATGCTCAGAAGATATGAGAATGCACAGTAGATTAGTGTTGACTAACTCAGACTGCCGGTGACATGATATCCACATTGAGGGAGTAGCATGCCGCAGGCAGCAAGTCAACATACTGGCAGGGGAGGCCTGGCTTGCTTTAAATTGCGAGACTCATGGATAGTTTTGACTGTGCATGAGGATCACTGATAAGACCGGTACAGTTGGAGCTGTATCGTTTTTTATTGGAGTGTGATGCATGGTAAATACAGTATTTCTGATCAACAGTATTCTGCTGGGCGTGGGCCTTGCGATGGATGCGTTCAGCGTGTCCATGGCCAACGGTCTCAATGAACCGCATATGAGCGCCAGGAAAGTGCTGCTGATCGCCGCAACATTTGCCTTCTTTCAGGCATTCATGCCGATGACAGGATGGCTGTGCGTGCATACGATCGTCAATCTCTTTACGGCATTTGAAACAGTCATCCCGTGGATCGCCTTCGGTCTGCTCGGATACATCGGCGGAAAGATGCTGCTGGAGGGAATCAAAACAGATCCGGAAGCGCCGGAAGTTCATCAGGTGAACGCAAAGGAACTGATGGTGCAGGGCGTGGCGACATCCATTGATGCCTTGTCTGTCGGCTTTACGATCGCCGATTACAATGCCTATGCAGCACTGCTGGCTTCAGGGATCATTGCGGCGGTGACATTTGTGATCTGCGTGAGCGGCGTATCGATCGGCAAGGTGTTCGGAACAAAGCTTGCCGGAAAAGCATCGATCCTGGGCGGCGTGATCCTGATCGCGATCGGCATCGAGATCCTGGTGTCTGCCTATTTATAAAAAAACGAAGAAGCTTATGCTTCTTCGCCCATGATCTGATACAGCAGTCTGTACAGTGTTTCTGCTTCCTCTATGCTCAAAGGAACGCATGGACCTACTTTTGCCGGGATATCTCCGGCTTTTTCTTTGAGGTCATGTCCTGTTTCTGTCAGTGTGATGAGGACCGTACGTTCATCATCCGCACAGCGTGTTCTCTTCAGCAGGCCTTCCTCCTCCATCTTTTTCAGCATGGGAGTAACGGTTCCTGTGTCCAGATGCAGCCTGGTGCAGATGTCGGAGATCCTGATCCCGTCTTTTTCCCACAGGATCATCATGACCAGGTACTGCGTATAGGTCAGTCCGATCTCCTTGAGATAAGGCGTATACAGTCCGGTGACTTTTCTGGCAGCCGCATAAAGCGGAAAGCAGAGCTGGTTTTCAAGCTTCAGCGCGGAATCGTCCATTACTGCTGGCTCCGTTTTCTGGCAGCCAGGTAATTAACAGCCGACAAAGCAGCGACGTTTCCCTGTCCGGCTGACTTGATGTACTGATAAGGCTGACCTGCAATATCTCCGGCTGCGAACAGACCGGGCAGGTTGGTTGCCATCTGAAGGTCTACCTTGACAGCGTTGCCTTCAACGGCAAGACCGGGGACGAGCTGTCCCGGGAACTGGCTTTCTCTCAGGATAAAGACACAGGAAACAGGCCATGTATTCTGGTCGGTCACAAGGGCGTCTGTCTTCATGCCGCCTGTGATCTCAACAGGACGTTCCCTGATGACTTCCACGTTCGGGCTGTTGAATGTGATGTCGCCTTTATAGAGAGGGAAGTAATATACTTTCTCGCAGATTTCTCCAAGGAAATCCGCTTCCTCTTCTTCATGTGCGCTGCCGCCGATGCAGGCAACTGTCTTGCCTCTGTACAGCGGTGCATCGCATGTAGCGCAATAGCTGACGCCTCTGCCCAGCAGTCTTTCTTCACCGGGATAAGGCTTGCCGGCAGTGACGCCTGTGGCAAGAATGACGGAATCCGCTTCAATGATCTCGTTGGCGGATGTCTGCAGTCCGAAGAAATCGCCCATGGCGTATACGGTCGTGATCTTTTCTTCGGTGATGCTGATATTGAGCTCTTCGAGCTGCTTTGTGAAAGCTGCGGCCATTTCCTTGCCGGTTACGGACGGAAGACCGAGATAGTTCAGGATCGGGTGATCAACGACCTGCATTTTTCTGGAAAGATCCTTGCTGCCGAACAGAATGATGTTTTTGTTTCTGACGACTGCGGTAATGGCTGCTTCCAGACCTGCGGGGCCTGTCCCGATGATCGCGATATCGTAGCGTGCCATATCAGATCAGTCCTGCGATGCAGGCTTCTACATCTTTCATGCTTGCGGTCGGTTCGAATCTTGCGACAACATTTCCTTCACGGTCGATCACGAATTTTGTGAAGTTCCATTTGATGTCGGGGTTTGTTTTGTAGTTCTTGTCGAGCTTCTTCAGCATAGCGCTCATAGCGAATGCCTTAGGACCATGTCCGAATCCTTCGAAGCCTTTTTCACTCTTCAGGAATGTGAAGAGGGGAAGTGCGTTTTCTCCGTTGACATCGGACTTCTTCATCTGCGGGAACTTTGTATTGTATCTCAGTGTGCAGAATTCATGGATCTCTTCATCTGTACCCGGTGTCTGTCCTGCAAACTGGTTGCACGGCACATCGACGATCTCAAGACCGCGGTCATGGTATTTTTCATAAATGGATTCGATATCTTCGTACTGGGGCGTAAAGCCGCAGCCTGTAGCTGTGTTGACGACCATAACGACTTTGCCGGCAAAATCCTTCATGGAGATGACTTCACCCTTCGGTGCTGTTACGGAATAATCATAGAAACTCATAGTGGTATGTACCTCCTTATGTTTTGCACAACTATATTGTATCAAATATAAATGTGTATGCAAAAGAAATGCTCAGCGATTTCTGTACTGCCTCGTCAGATATGCAAGCTTCGGCAGTGCTTCATCCAGGAAGCTGCGGTAACCGCAGTGATCATCGCTCAGATAGCAGACATTCTGTCTGCGGCATCCGCCGCTGCAGAGATTTACATGCGGGCAGTCTTTGCAGGGAGATTTCCTGCAGGCAGAACCGGCAATGAAGCGCTTTGCACGGTCTGAACTGCGGAGCTGCTCAAAACTGCATTCTCTGAGATCACCGAGCTTCAGTTCATCCAGACAGAAGAAATCACACGGATAAACGCTGCCGTCGGATTCAATGACATACTGGACGATGCAGCGGCCGATCAGTCCGCACTGATACGGCGGGTAACCGTTGATCATGCCGGCCAGATTTTCAAACAGGTTGATGCTCATGACATTGCCTTTCAAAGCATCCTCGAACCAGCAGCTGAAGAACTCCTTGTAGAAGCGCTCAAAATCCTCCGGCTTCAATGCCAGCGGATCATCCGTGCTGCCTAATGCCGGCAGACAGGGGATCAGCTGGATGTATTCAAAGTGCTGCTGTTTATAAAAGGAATACAGCGCTGAGGCATGAGCTGCCAGATCGTGCGTCACGACCGTCAGGATGTTGTAGTCAACACCTGCTTTTTTCAGCAGTCTGATCCCTTTAAGAACGCGCAGGAAAGCACCTTTTCCTTTGGCGTCATAACGGAAATGATCATGATTGGTCTGATAGCCGTCAAGACTGACGCCGAGCAGGAATTTCCTGTCATGCAGGAACTGACAGAATTCTTCTGTGAGCAGGGTGGCATTCGTCTGCATGGACCAGTTCACCTGAATATTGTCAAAACGGTCCATGGAAGCCGCAAACTTTCTGAACCAGTCAACACCTGCAACCGTCGGTTCACCGCCCTGGAAACTGATATTGGCAGTTCCGCCTTCAGGCAGTTCCTCATGGATCCTCTGTGTCAGAATGTCCATCATGTCATCCTGCATGATACCGGTCGAAGCGACTTCGCGGTTTTCACTGACGTCAGCGTAAAAACAATACCGGCACCGGAGATTGCACAGTGATGATGAAGGCTTGATGAGTACGGAAAGTTCTTTCATGTTTATATTATGCAATGAATCTCCGGATTTTAAAAGCAACCACCGCGCATGATGGTTGCTTTTTCAGTGATCCTGTTTATGCAAGAACTGCGCCAAGCGCTTCACACTGTGCCAGTGCGTCATCATCAGGCGCATTGTTTGCGATGACGGACGGGGCTGCCAGAACGATTCCGTAGTTTCCGCAGTCTTCCTCCCATGTACGCATCCACTGGCCGTCACCCCAGCCATAGGATCCGAACAGGACAACTTTCTTTCCTGCCAGCTGCGGTGCGGCTTCGGCAAAGAACGGAGCGAATTCTCCTTCTTCAAGTTCCTCTGCACCCATGGCAGGGCATCCGAGTGCGAATCCGTCATAATCACCGATCGTTGACATGTCGAACGCGGAGACCTGAACTGCCTCGGTACCGGCTCCTCTGGCAACCGCTTCAGCCATTGCCTCAGTATTGCCGGTCTGACTCCAATAAATAACTGCTGCTTTGCTCATATATTGATTCCTCCTTATATCTGCACAGCTGCGATCAGCTGTTCCAGTCTGATTCCCATACGTACTCTTTCCTGAAGTGCTTCCGTGCATTTGCGGTACCGTTCGAATGAACGCTTCGCTTCTTCCGGGTTTCCGTAAACCTTCCACACGCCTGTAAAGAGACACTTTCTGTTCTCAATAAAACCGATCACATCCTCGACCGGATAACCGAGGAAGATACCGATCTCATGCGGAAATCCGCATGAATTTCTGATGCGCTCCTTGAGATGTTCGACGGATGATGACAGGTTCTCCGGTGTATAGCCGTAGCTTCTGAGTATTACGGCGGCTTCCTCGTTGCAGAGATCCCGTTTCAGGTAAACAGGCCGGTATACATAGATCAGCAGTCTGGTCCTGATCCATCCAAGCGAAACGGCACGCATGCCTTTCCTGCGCAGGAGCCTGTCCAGTTCATCCACTTCCTTGTCTGCCTGGTCCGGATGGTCAAATGCACAGCTGAACAGATTTCCTGTTTTGATCCCCGTCAGTGTCGGTGCGCAGTATCTTACAACAGTCTCGTCAGGCATATATCTTCACCTCAGTTAGTTATAACTAACTAATATGTTGGCCGTGACCAACTCACTTGTCAATCACTTTTATAGTACCGGAAATGAAAAAGGACCGCTGGGAAAACGGTCACTAATTCTGCCTGGTCCGCATGCCGTCGGAGCCCGGCTTTTGATACTTTTTTCCGGATGCAAGTGTCTGGGAAGGGACCGTACAGCAGGGGAGAACATATCAGGAGTGATGGAGCCTGTGAAGGAGTTATCTGCTGTTCGTTAGCATTCCGGTTAGTTAGTGTTAACTAACTGTTTAAATAGTAACAAAGGAAATATCGGATGTCAACAAATATTATCTTCTTTTTTTTGGACACTTTTTCTGTGATCATGAGAGTTGACTTATACCCCCTGGGGGTATATATTGACTGCGTGAGGAACATATGAGTGAAGAAATGATGGAATGTCCGCATTGCGGAACAAAACATAAGAAACGTACAGAAGAAGAAAAAAAAGCACTGCTGCTCAGATTGAAAAAGGCAGAGGGGCAGATCAGAGGAATTGAAAAGATGGTGGAAAGCGATATGTACTGTCCGGATATTCTCATCCAGGTATCTGCTGTCACAAGTGCTCTGAACAGTTTCAATAAGGAACTGCTCGCTGCGCATATCAGATCCTGTGTGGCGGAGGATATCCGTGCCGGACAGGATGATTCGATCGATGAGCTTGTCAAAGTCCTTCAGAAACTGATGAAGTAGAAAGGCTATTCAATGGAACAATATGTTGTAACAGGCATGAGCTGTGCTGCATGCCAGGCAAGAGTTGAAAAAGCAGTATCGAAAGTCCCGGGTGTTTCGTCATGCAGCGTCAGTCTGCTGACAAACTCCATGGGCGTGGAAGGAACAGCATCTTCCGCTGATATTATCCGGGCTGTTCAGGATGCCGGATACGGGGCATCTGTAAAAGGTGCGTCACGTGAGAAGGTCAGCGCTTCCGCAAAACTGGCTGCCGAAGAAGACGCACTGAAAGACAGGGAAACGCCCAAACTGAAGAGACGGCTGATGATGTCAGTCGGCTTCCTGCTTGTGCTGATGTATTTTACAATGGGGCATCATATGCTGGGACTGCCGCTGCCCGCATTCTTTGCGCACAATCATGAAGGCCTGGCGCTCACACAGATGCTGCTGACGATCGTGATCCTGATCGTCAATAAGGATTTCTTTACAAGCGGCTTTAAATCATTGCTGCATGGATCTCCCAATATGGATACGCTGGTAGCGCTTGGCTCTTCTGTCGCCTTTGCATGGAGTACGTTCGTATTCTATAAGATGACCGGCATGGTTACTGCCGGAGCAGATCCTGCAGAGGTGATGGAAGTTTATCACAATGAACTTTACTATGAATCCTCGGCAATGATCCCGGCACTGATCACGATCGGCAAAATGCTGGAGGCGCGTTCCAAAGGAAAAACAACAGATGCTCTGAAGAGTCTGATGCACCTGGCTCCCAAGAAGGCGAATGTGGTCAGAGACGGCGTTGAGACCGAAGTGGATATCGATGATGTCGTGACAGGTGATATCTTTGTTGTCCGTCCCGGGGAAAGCATTCCGACGGACGGCGTGATCATTGAAGGCAACAGTGCTGTCAATGAATCTGCGCTGACCGGCGAGTCCGTTCCGGTCGACAAAGCAGAAGGCGATACCGTCAGTGCTGCGACTGTGAACCAGTCCGGATTTATCCGCTGCCGGGCAACCAGAGTCGGCGAGGACACAACACTTTCACAGATCATCAAAATGGTATCGGATGCGGCTGCCACCAAGGCACCCATCGCCCGCAAGGCGGATATCATTGCCGGCTACTTCGTACCGTTTGTGATTGGCATCGCTGCGATCACGGTCATCGGATGGCTGATCGCAGGTGCGTCCCTGGCGGATGCACTGGCACGCGGCATTACGGTACTGGTCATCTCATGTCCGTGTGCGCTGGGACTTGCAACACCGGTAGCGATCATGGTAGGCAATGGTCTTGCGGCAAGAAACGGCGTCCTGTTCAAGACGTCCGAGTCACTTGAAACGGCCGGTGAAGTACAGATCGTAGCACTGGATAAAACAGGCACGATCACAAGCGGTGAACCGAAGGTGACGGATATTGTACCGGCTCCCGGTATTGAAGAAGCTGAACTGCTGAAAAAAGCATATGCGCTGGAAACAAAGTCGGAACACCCGCTTGCCAGGGCGATCGTTGAAAAAGCAGAAGAAATGAATATCAAAGCCGATGAAGTGACGGAATTCTCCGCACTGCCCGGAAACGGTCTGAAGGCAAAACTGAACAGCCATGTACTGCAGGGCGGCAGTCTGAAGTATATCGGTTCGATATGCACGCTGCCTGAGAAAATGAAAGAAACAGCCGACCAGGCTGCTTCCCAGGGAAAAACCCCGCTGCTGTTTACGGAAGACAACAGACTGCTCGGCATGATCGCAGTAGCTGATGTGATCAAGGAGGATTCTCCGCAGGCTGTCAGGGAACTGCAGAATATGGGTATCGAAGTCGTTATGCTGACGGGCGACAATGAACGCACTGCCAAGGCAATCGGCGCACAAGCGGGCGTAGACCATGTCATCGCCGGTGTTCTGCCGGACGGTAAAGAGGCTGTCATCAGAGAGCTTCAGAAGCGCGGCAAGGTCGCTATGGTAGGAGACGGCATCAATGATGCACCGGCTCTGACCAGGGCTGACACAGGCATTGCGATCGGCGCAGGAACGGATGTTGCGATCGATGCGGCGGATATCGTTCTGATGAAGTCACAGCTGAGCGATGTACCGGCTGCTGTACGTTTATCCAGACAGACAGTCAGAAACATTCATGAGAATCTGTTCTGGGCATTCTTCTACAACCTGATCTGCATTCCGCTGGCTGCAGGTCTGTACGGATTCAAGATGAATCCGATGGTCGGCGCTGCTGCGATGAGCCTTTCCAGTGTGACGGTCGTATCCAATGCTCTGAGACTGAATCTCTTCAATATGCACAGCAGCGCAAAGGATAAGCCTTTGAAGAAAAAGGCACTTCCTGCTGAGCAGATCGAAGTGCATGCAGAACAGCCTGTTCAGGCGGAAACGTGTGCATGTGAAGCAAAAACAGAAACGATACAGATCGAAGGCATGATGTGCGAGCACTGTGAAGCCACAGTACAGAAAGCACTGACAGCCATTGACGGCATTGAAAGCGCAAAGGCAGATCATACTGCCGGGACAGCCGTGATCACAGTCACCAAGGATATCGATCCGGAAGTGATCAGACAGGCAATTGAGGCAAAAGACTATACATATATCGGAATGGTAAAGGAGAAAGAGAAAATGAAAAAGACATTGACAGTAGAAGGCATGATGTGTGAGCATTGCGAAGCAAGTGTCAAGAAGGCACTGGAAGCGATCGACGGAGTTGAAAGCGCATCAGCAGACAGAACAAAGAACGAAGCAGTTGCTGTTCTCAGCAAGGAAGTCAGCGATGAAGTCCTGAAGGCAGCTGTCGAAGCAAAAGATTACAAAGTTACAGCAATCGCATAAGATATGCTCAGATGCGGCAGTGCAAATGTGTTCTGCCGCTTTTTTACGGTCATATTTTTGTGGTACGATTATGTCTGTTAATGGAGGCTAACCTATGCTGAATACAGAACGTTTGAAAAAAGTATACGGACAGCTTGAAGAACTGGGCGTACGTCAGATGCTCGTGTCTGATCCGGTCGCGATCTTCTATCTGACCGGCAAATGGCTTCATCCCGGTGAGCGTTTCCTGGGTCTGTATCTGAACGCTGACAAACAGCCCCAGCTGTTTCTGAATGACCTGTTCCGCTTTGATGAGGAGATCGGTACTGCAAAAGTATCCATTACCGATACGACAGATCTGGTCGCATTGCTGAAGGCTTATGTAGATCCGTCTGCTCCCCTTGGCGTAGATAAAGAACTGGCAGCCAAATTCCTGATCCCGATGTATGACGCAAAGATCGCTTCGGGCATCAGAAATACATCACTCGCAATTGATAACGCAAGGGCGCTGAAGGATGCGCAGGAGATCGAATGGATGAGGGAATCATCCAGGATCAACGACCGTGCCATGGAACAGTTCAAGGCATGCATCCGTGAAGGCGTTACCGAGAAGGAAGCTGCTTCTCAGTTCCTGGGAATCTACCAGTCACTTGGAGCTTCCGGCTACTCATTCAGCCCGATCGTTGCATTCGGTGTCAATTCAGCCGATCCTCACCACGGACCGGATGATACCGTGCTGAAAGAGGGAGATACCGTATTGATCGATGTCGGCTGCAAATATCATGATTACTGCTCTGACATGACAAGAACATTCTTCTACAAGACAGAACCTTCACCTGAAGCAAGAAGGGTCTATGAACTTGTCCGCAATGCCAATCAGTCCGCAGAGGACATGTGCCGTCCGGGCATTACGCTGGCATCCATCGATAAGACAGCACGCGACATTATTGAAGCAGGCGGATACGGACCTGACTTTACCCACAGACTCGGACATTTCATCGGTATTGAAGATCATGATTTCGGTGATGTTTCCCAGGCAAACAATAACCTGACACAGGCCGGAAACATCTTCTCGATCGAACCGGGCATCTACAATGCGAGCGCAGCAGGCGTGCGTATTGAAGACCTTGTCCTGATCACGGAAGAAGGACATGAGGTACTGAACAAATATCCGAAGGATCTGCAGATCATCGAATAACTTCTACAGGGCACAGTGCCCTGTTTTCTTTACCGCGGGCAACTTAATAAACGCTGTACAGACAGTGTGCTATAATGAATTCAAATCACGAGCGGCAAACATATCATTCATAACAAAGAAACGGATATACCGTTGTCTTTCCTGTATGGGAAAGAACGTGATTTAGAACAGGAGGGTAAAATGGGACCTGCTACAGTTATGGGAATCATTTTTCTGATTACGGCATTTATCCTGCTGGCGATCGAAGCAATCACCCCCGGATTCGGCCTGCCCGGTATTTCGGGAACGATACTGCTTGGATTAGGCGTCATGATGTGCAGCCGTACGATCACGGAAGCACTCGTGCTGATCGCTGTGCTTGCAGTACTGCTTGCGGCAATGATCTTTGTTGTTCTGAAGCTGCTGAGCAGCGGAAAGATCAGCCCGCCGGTCGTACTGAGTGAAACGCTCAGCAAGGACAAAGGCTTTGTCAGCCGGGATCTTCCGAAAGATCTGATGTATCAGAGAGGACAGGCAGTGTCAGATCTGAGACCTGCAGGAAAGGTCAGCATCAATGACCGTACATACGATGTGATTTCCGAAGGTGAATTCATTCAAAAAGGAGAAATGGTAGAAGTGATTTCCATCAGCAACAATTCACTGATGGTCAGAAAGGTGTGAGTATATGAATACTATGGTATTAAGATCGATCATTACGATCATCATCGTTGCAGTATTATTGATCATGTTCTTTACGTTCGTTCCGGTAGGACTCTGGATCTCCGCTATGGCATCCGGCGTCAGGATCGGTATCTTCTCACTCATCGGTATGAGACTGAGAAGAGTCAGCCCGCCGAGGATCGTGCTGCCTTTGATCAAGGCAACCAAAGCAGGCCTCTCATTGAATGCAAATGAACTCGAAGCCCATTATCTTGCCGGCGGCAACGTTGACGGAGTCGTCGATGCGCTGATTGCATCGGAACGTGCAGGCATCGCGCTTTCATTTGAAAAAGCTGCCGCCATTGATCTGGCAGGCAGAAATGTCCTGGAAGCAGTCAAGATGTCGGTCAATCCGAAAGTCATTGAAACACCGAACATCTCGGCAGTTGCCAAGGACGGCATTGAACTTCTGGTTAAAGCCAGAGTCACCGTGCGCACGAATCTGGACCGCCTGGTCGGCGGTGCCGGCGAAGCTACGATCCTTGCCAGGATCGGTGAAGGCATTGTCACAACAGTCGGTTCTTCTGACTCACATAAGGCAGTGCTCGAGAATCCGGATGACATTTCCAAGCTCGTATTGTCAAAGGGCCTGGACTCCGGTACAGCATATGAGATCCTTTCCATCGATATCGCGGACATTGACGTCGGCAGAAACGTAGGCGCGCATCTGCAGAGCCTGCAGGCTGAAGCCGATAAGAATATCGCGCAGGCAAAGGCCGAGGAAAGAAGAGCAATGGCTGTTGCGAAGGAACAGGAAATGAGAGCGGAAGTCGTCGCTGCGGAAGCAGAAGTACCGCGTGCGCTTGCACAGGCTCTGCGTGAAGGAAAGCTCGGCATCATGGATTATTACGACATGCAGAATATCCAGGCTGATACTCGTATGCGCAGTGAGATCGCCGGCGGAAATGCACCTACAAAGAATCTGACTGCCGCAAAGAAAGATGGCAAATAGAAATTCGCTGAAAATGCTGAACGAGCTGCTCCAGGCAACGATCTCAGCTGATCTGGAGCGGATGACGCCGAAAAAACAGCTCAGATCCAGGACTGCTCCTGTGAAGCAGGAAGAGAGTCTTGAGGATCAGAAGCGGGCAGAAGAATTCAGAAGAAGGACCGCACATCCTGAACCTGTGAAGACGGATATCATTTCCGCAAAAGCTGATAAGGATGTCAGCGAACTCAGAAAAGCGGTCGTCATGGCTGAAGTCCTGAAAGAACCGGTCGCCTACCGCAGGCACAGAAAGAGAAGATCAGTCAGAATGATTTAAAGAGATCAGGTATCCTTGAGGTACCTGATTTTTATAGTGTGTCGGGCATGACACATCTCCAACTGGTGAAAGTCCAGTCACAG
>CAMOPG010000055.1:0-13833 GCA_946622165.1 uncultured Erysipelotrichaceae bacterium | reverse complement strand
AATTATCATCCCCATGGTGATACATCTGTTTATGACGCCATGGTGCGTATGTCCCAGGACTGGAAGGTCAGACTGCCGATGATCGATATGCACGGCAACAACGGTTCCATCGACGATGACCCGGCTGCTGCGATGCGTTATACGGAAGTCAGACTTGCCAAAGTCACGCAGGTCATGGAAGACGACCTGGATAAGGATACGGTGGAATTCGCTCCGAACTTTGATGACACGGAAACAGAACCGACAGTGCTGCCGGTACCTTTCCCCGTCATGCTGGTAAACGGAGCCAATGGTATTGCGGCAGGCTATGCCACAAACATGCCCCCGCATAATCTCCGGGAAGTCGTTGACGCAACGATCTTCCGTCTGAACAATCCGGAATGCTCGCTTGACAATGTCATGGAATTCATTCAGGGACCGGACTTCCCGACAGGCGGCATCGTACAGGGTGCCCAGGGCATTCATGATGCGTTTGAGACAGGCAAGGGCAGGATCGTTGTCCGTGCAAAGGCAGAGATCGTTGACGCAAAATCCATTCAGCAGATCGTGATCACCGAGATTCCTTATGAGGTGGTCAAAAGCGAACTGGTGCGCAAGATGGATGAGATCCGCATCAACAAGGATATCGACGGCATCCTGGATGTACGTGATGAATCGGACAGAAACGGTTTGAGGATCACGGTCGATCTGCGCAAGGAAGCAGATGCTCAGATGATCCTGAACTACTTCTATAAGAATACGGATCTGCAGATCTATTACAGCTACAACAACGTTACGATCATTGATAAGCGTCCGGTACAGGTAGGCCTGCTCGGACTGATCGATGCGTTTATTGATTTCCGCAAGGAAGTCGTGATCAGAAGATCAAAGTATGAACTGGCAAGGATGGAAGCGAGATGCCATGTGATCGAAGGCCTGATGAAGGCTGTATCGGTACTGGACCAGGTCATCGCCATCATCCGTGCTTCCAAGGATAAGGCTGACTCAAAGAAGAACCTGATGAAGGAATTCGGATTTGATGAACCGCAGGCTGAAGCGATCGTTTCCCTGCGTCTTTACAGACTGTCCAATACGGATATCGTGATGCTTCGGAATGAATTTGCCGAACTCGTCAACAAGATCGAAGAGATCCAGTCGATCCTCGATAATCCGAATGTACTGCGTTCGGTCATCGTCAAGGAACTCCGTGCTGTCAGAGAAGAATACGGAGATGACAGGCGCACAAAGATCGAAGACGAAGTGGCGGATATCACGATCGATAAGACTTCCATGATCACCAATGAACATGTAGCAGTGACGATCAGCCGCGACGGCTATGTCAAGCGTGTTTCCATGCGTTCCTATACAGCAAGCGCCGGTACAGCTACCGGCCTGAAAGAGGGCGATGAGCTGATCGGCGTGATCGAGTGCGATACTGTCGACAAACTGCTGCTGTTCACCTCCAAGGGCAATTATGCATATCTGCCTGTCTGGCAGATGGATGACTGCAAGTGGAAGGATATCGGCTCGCATCTGAACAAGCACACCCGCATCGAGGGTGATGATAAAGTCAGAAGTGCTGTGCTTGTACGCAGCTTTGATACATACGCATGGATCATTACCGTGACTTCAAACGGACAGATCAAAAAGAGTGAAGTCAGTCTGTTTGAAGTACAGCGGAACAGCCGTGTTATGCCGGCGATGAATATCAGCGGCGGAACACTGCTGAAGGCGTTTGTCGCATATGAAGACCAGCAGGTCGTACTGGTTACGCGCGATGGTCTGTCATGCCGCTATCCTGTAAGCGAGATCCCGTCCATGGGCGTCAGGGCTAGAGGCGTCAAGGCACAGAATCTGGCAAAGAACGATGAGCTTGTGTCTGCCTGTGCGGTCAATGCCGATACACCGGCAGTGCTCTATATGTGTGCAAACGGCCAGATGAAGCGTGTCAGACTGGATGAGATCCCGATGGTCGGAAGACCTGCCAAGGGCAACCAGATCTGCAAGAAGATCAAATCCAATCCTGCTGTTCTCACATGGGCCCAGGGCATCACACCGTATGATGAGATCGTACTGATGGACAACGGCCTGAAACAGCTGCACGGAAGCGATGTGCCGCTGAAGACGACGGATACCGCATTCAGCACGCCGGCTGAACTCAGCCCGCAGTGGTATCTTGTCAGAGGCATTGAAGAATGCCGCATCATGGACCGTCCGGAAGGCGCTGAAGAAGTTCACGATGAAGTGGAAAGGATCTCTCTGTTTGACGAAGGAGGCAGATCATGACGATATGCAAAGGCTGCGGCGCCGTGCTGCAGAATGAATTTCCGGATCAGGCAGGGTACACACCGAAGATCGATGCTGAATACTGCCGCAGATGTTTCCGTCTGATCCACTATGATGATCTGACGGTATCCATGCGCACGGGCATTGACCCCGACATGGTATTGAACGAGATCGCTGCCAGAGATGCACTGGTACTGTGGGTGGTCGATCTGTTTGACTTTGAAGCAGGCATGATCCCGGGTCTTACCAGAAAGATCGGAGACAGGGACATCATTATGGTCTGCTCCAAGCGCGATATCCTGCCGGATACACTGAGCCACGAAAAGATCGCAAGATTTGTTTTCGGCAGACTGAAGGAGCTTGGCATCCATATCAAAGGCCTGATCATGACCAGCAAGGACAATGACGGGATCCAGGAAGTCAAGGATGCTGTGAATATGCTGAGAAACGGCCGTGACGTGATCGTCATGGGCAGAGCCAACGCCGGCAAGAGCACACTGCTGAATCATCTTGCCGGACAGGAGATCCTTGCCAGCAGCCGGTATCCCGGAACGACTCTGGCACTCAACCGGATCGAGATCGACGGCGTGACCTATATCGACACACCGGGCATTGAGATCGAAAACAGCCTGCTGATGCAGGTCAATGAAGCAGATCTCAAAACGATCCTTCCGTTCACAACCATCAAACCGCAGATCTTCCAGCTCAGAGGTGATCAGTCATTCGCAGTCGGCGGACTGTTCCGTCTGGACCTGAAGGGATGCGATCATGCGACATGCGTATGGTATATCGGCAGCCGTCTGAACCTGCACCGCTCCAAAGCATCTGCAGCGGACGAGCTCTGGGAAAAGCATTACGGAAAACTGTTTTCACCGGTTCCGGTGAACAACGCGTTCCGTACGATGACCATCCGCAAGGATCTTGATAAAGTGGATGTGGTCGTGGACGGTCTTGGCTGGGCAAGCATCAGCGGGCAGGTCGGAACGATCACCACGAAAGCACCCGAACATGTGAATGTAACATTCAGAAAGGCAATGCTGTAATATGCTCACAGGAAAACAGAAACGTTACCTGCGTTCTCTTGCCGAGACGCAGCCGGCAATCTTTCAGATCGGCAAGGAGGCACTCAGCGATAACCTGATCGATACAGTCGATAAAGCGCTGGAAGCCAGAGAACTGATCAAGATCAGGATCCTCAAGACCGCACCGGAAGACACGAAGGAACTGGCGTTTGATCTGGCGATGAACACACGCAGCGAGATCGTTCAGATCATCGGCAGAACACTGATCCTTTACCGCAGAAGCCGTGAACATAAGATCGTTCTGCCATGAAGACATGTATTGTAAGCGCACCGTTTGATCCGGTCACCAATGAAGAGATCAGACGTCTGCTGAATGCGGCGAAAGTCAACGGATTCAGAAAAATATATCTGTATGCATCAGAAGAAGGGATCCTGCCCCGCAGGGAGCGGATCCGCATGCTGAAGCTGGCCATCAGACCGTGGCGCAGACTGGAGCTGTATGAAGGCAGTGACTGCCCGACGAATATGATCCCGCTGAACAGTTCGTCAGAACTGACAGTACGGCAGGGAAGATATGACCTGGCTGCACCCGGCATCAAAAAAATACTGATCGAAGAAGGACCGTACCTGAGCGAAACACTGGACCATCTGTGCAGCCCGCACCGCGCAGCGCACAGCAGGTCAGTCGCCATGGTATGCCGGCAGCTGGCTGAAGCACATGGTATGGACGCTGATCAGGCATGGCGGGCAGGCATGATGCACGACATGACAAAAGGCTTCAGCGATGAAGCTAACGGAAAGATCATGAAGGTATACGCACCGGAAATGATGGAATACAGCCCGAAGGTATGGCACAGCTATACAGCGCCTGTATACCTGTATCATTATCTGGGACTGCGTGATCATAAGATACTGGAAGCCATCAGGCATCATACACTTGCGGACGGTACAGGGGATCTCGACAGGATCCTGTATATCGCCGACAAGATCGAACCGTCCAGAGGATATGATGCAACAAAGGAAATGGAATTAAGCAGACAGGATCTGAAAAAGGGAGCAGAGCTTGTTCTTGCGGAATCAAAGCAGTATATGCGTGAAAAGGAGGGACTGAATGTCTGATCTGCTGAAGTTAATCGAACACACCCTGAGTGAAAAACTTGCCGAACACATTTCCGTGATCGATATGAGAGGCGTCAACCCGTTCACGGACTGGTTTGTTGTCGCAACAGCCAGGAATCTCCGCCATGCGGACAGCCTCGCAGATGAGGTCGCCGATGCTGCACAGAAAGCAGGCTTCCCGCTCCGTACCAGAGAAGGTGCGGAAGGAAGCTCATGGATCCTTGTGGATCTCAATGAAGTGATCGTGCACATCTTTACGGAAGAAGCCAGATCGCAGTATAAACTGGAAAATCTCTGGGGCGATCTGCCGATCGAAGAATACAGTGAATAACAGGGACTCTGCGGAGTCCTTTTTGAATGCATCAAAAAAGGAAGCACGATGCTTCCTCAGTTTGCCGGTTTATCGATCGTATCCGGTTCCGCTCCCTGATACAGGTTATTCTGCAGCAGCCATTTCGTCAGATCAGCTTCACTGATCGGTGACTGCGGATCCCATTCCAGGGAGTTCAGTACTTCGATCTGATCCTGATTGTTTCGTGTGGCAACGAAGGCAGGATAGCTTCCGATATTCCATTCTGACTTGAGTCTGTTTGTCTGCAGCTTCTGTTCCAGAGCCGTAATGTCAACGTATTCGATCAGAGACGGAAGATCAACGCCTGTATTTCTTGCCGTGCTCTTCATGATCGTATTCTCCAGATATCTGCAGTCATCATTCTCGAAGCTGCAGAAGTAATAGTAATGGATCGCGGAAGGACCCGAACTCAGTGTGTAATCTTTGAGTGCTTCATAATTGACGATCGAATTCAAAAAGTCGTGCACCTCAGTCTGATCCGGTGCTTCCGGTTCAAATATAATATACCCGATAAATGCTGCGCTCCAGATCACGAGCAGGGTATTGAAAATGTATAAGATACGTTTCAGCATAACAGTGTGATTATTCTAGCATTAACCTCATAGTAAATGCAATTTGAATAATTTCCGTTATAATAAATTTTAAACGGGATTGAATATGAACAAATGGTATGAATACAAATATGTGAATCACAGAGACTGGATCCTCGACCATCTCGAAATGCTCGGCCTGACTGCACAGGAGACTGTACTGGTGCTGCTGATCGATTTCTTCAATCAGAACAACGTCGAGATCACGATCGAGCTTCTGAGCAGGAAGACAGGAATGTCAGTCGATGAAACAGACAAAGCTGTTTCCGTACTGTGTGCGAAACGCTATCTTGAAATACGTGCTTCCAGCAGAAAAGTGACTTTTTCGCTGAACGGACTGTTTGAAACAGACACGGCAAAATATCAGAGAGTGCTCGATTCTCCGCTGTTTGAAACATTCGAATCGGAATTCGGCAGACCGCTCAGCCAGCAGGAAATGCAGAAGATCTCCGACTGGAACAGAACGATCGACCGCAAGCTGATCATCTATGCGCTCCGTCAGGCCAGCATCTATCAGAAACTGAGTCTTGCGTATATCGAAGGGATCCTGAAGGCATGGATCCAGAAGGGATATACTGCTGAAATGATCGAGGCAGGCAAATCATGAGAAGGGCTGACAGAGTACTGGAAGGGCTTGATCAGCTGTTCCCGGATGCCAGATGCGAACTGGATCATCAGAACAACTATGAACTGGCAGTAGCAGTGGTGCTCTCGGCACAGACCACAGACGCATCCGTCAACAGGGTCACACCTGCGCTCTTTGAACGCTTCCCGGATCCGGGATCACTGGCTTCAGGAGAACTTGCCGAGATCGAGCGCCTGATCGCTTCACTGGGACTGTACCGCAATAAGGCAAAGTCCATCAAAGGCATGGCAGAAGGGATCCATGAACGCTTTAACGACAACGTACCGGACAACATGGATGACCTTGTCAGCCTGCCGGGCGTGGGAAGAAAATGCGCCAATGTGATCCTGGCTGAATGCTATGGTGTACCGGCACTGGCTGTCGATACGCATGTCGAACGCATCAGCAAACGGCTTGGTCTGGCAGACAAAACAGACAGCGTCCTGGCAGTTGAAAAGAAACTGTGCAGAAAGATCCCGAAGTACAAGTGGATCAAAACACACCACCAGATGATATTTTTCGGCAGATACCTCTGCCGTGCCAGAAACCCTGAATGCGACCGCTGTCCGTTTACGGATATCTGCAAAGAAACAGACAGGCCGCGTCTGAAACAGGAGAAGGAGGACTGAAACTATGGCATTGCTGCACATTGATTTCGAAAGCTGCTTTACCGGCTGCAACGAAGACGTCGACATCATCGTTCCGGACCGCAAACGTACCGAAACGCCTGCACAGTTCTACGGAAAAGACAAAAAATATCCTGTACTCTGGCTGCTCCACGGTACATTCGGCGGTCATAGTGACTGGGTCAGAAAATCAAATATCGAATTATATGCCTGCGAACATGACCTGATCGTTGTCATGCCTTCCGTTATGAATACGGATTATGAGGCATGGGACAACTTCACGCTGGGTTATGATTCCTGCAGATATATCATCGAAGAACTGATGCCGCTGGTACATCACTGGCTGCCGGCATCAAGCAGACGGGAAGACAACTTCATTGCCGGCCTGTCGATGGGCGGCGGCGGTGCCCTGAAGCTGGCGCTTGCGTATCCTGAGCTGTTCGCAGCCTGTGCGTCGCTTTCCAGTATTCCGCGCAATGTGGAAGCCAACCGGGAACGCCTGGAAAAGCTGTATGCAATGAAGCGGAGCGAACTGAACGAAGACTCCGTCATGAAGTCTGATCTCAGGCTCTACAACAGCATGCACAGATTTGACAGTGTTGATGAATATCTTGCTTCACCGGCAAATACATGGCGTACGGTCGATCATGCTGCAGGCAGAAAAGACCTGCCGCGGTTCCTGTTTGCCACAGGCACGGAAGATCCTCTGATGTATACGACAGGGAACTTCCAGGCATTCAGAAAACACTGTGAAGAGATCGGCTTTGAAGCAGAATTCATCGAAGGACCCGGAAGCCATGAATGGCGTGTCTGGGAGCGCGATATCCAGTATGCGCTGAAGTTCTTCGGCTTCGGCAATGAACAGCAGGGCAACGCATTCTGAAACAGACAAAACATACTATGAAGGAGACACGATCGCTGTCTCTTTCTTTTATGTTCATACAAGGCGTCATTTGCTGCAGTTCGCTGATCCGAATGACTCTGAGGAAAAAAGAACAGGAGTGACCATGGGCCGCTCCTGTATCTGTTATCCGAAGTAATAGATGGTTACGATATTGTCTTTGTTGTATTTATTGATGTCCGTTCCCGGAGCCAGGACCTGTTCGGCGTCATCTGTATCATAGACAACTTCGAATGTTCCGGCTCTCAATGTATCGCGTACTTCCATGTACATGACGCCATTGGCGATCGACCATGCTTTGGCTGTTTCATAGTTGTACATGATCGCACCGTCGATATTGTCCGGTACCGTGGAATCATATCCCGTGCTCTGGTTGTCCGGCCTGCTGCGCGAAGATTCCTTTGCACGGAAGGAGACACAGATCTCATTGGATTTCACATCGCTCTTTTCGTAGCCGTAATAACCGCATGCCTGTACATCGATGCCCGGCAGCAGATTGACATTCTCCGTAGTCGTTTCACTGTCACTCGTGATCTGACCGACGACCTGACCGTTCTGTGTGAGCGTTGCCTTATAGCGTACCGGTCCGTAGATCCAGCTGTAATCAAACAATCTGTTGCCGTATGCTTCAACAAGCATATTGCCGTAAGCGTCGTACAGACTGATATCCATCGTATTGCCGGCGTCTTCCAGCTTTTCCGCATCCGGATAGGCCGGCCATGTCAGTGTCAGCGTATCTGCGGATTCCTGGATGACATTGAAGTTATAGATCGTTGCCAGTGTTCCTTCACTCGGTTCGACAAGGTTGTAATAGTCTGACTTGATCATGCCGTTGGCGATCAGACTGCTCGGCATGCCCGGAATGACGGAAGCGTAGGGGAATGTACCCAGGATATGCTGGATATCCGATATGCCTTCCGGTCTGGGTATGCCTTCAGGATGAATATCATCTGTCAGGGCACTCAGAATATGGTTGGAGATATATCCGGGAATATTGGCTTTCTGCTTTTCATCGCTGAAGTAGGTGTTGGCGTCTTTTTCGCCTTTTTCATAACCGACCCATACAGCAGTCGTGTATCTGGAGGTTTCCGAAACCATCCACTTATCTTTTGCAACGCCGGAAGGAATGTTGTATTCCAGACCTTCATCGCCCCAGTCGGTCGTTCCTGTCTTTGCGTAGACCGGATAATCTCTCTGCAGCAGCTGCATATAGTTGTAGTACGGACCGGAAACGCATCTGTACATCAGATACGCTGCCAGATACGCAGCCTGCTC
The DNA here is from genome assembly GCA_946622165.1 of uncultured Erysipelotrichaceae bacterium. Classification (GTDB taxonomy): domain Bacteria; phylum Bacillota_I; class Bacilli_A; order Erysipelotrichales; family Erysipelotrichaceae; genus Bulleidia. The sequence continues at coordinate 5,058 of CAMOPG010000055.1, read as the reverse complement.
TGTAAGCACCTGTGAAGGCTCATAGTACGGTTCGATCGGTTCGTACAGTCCGCTGCGGAACTCAATGCGCTGTATGGTATGAGGTTCAATGTAATAACCGCCGTTCATCAGGACGGCATGTGCTGCCATCAGTTCCTTGCAGGAAACGACCAGGTTGGATCCGCCGATCGCAAAGCCGATGTCGAAGCTGTCTTCAGTGATCTGAGAGAATCCCAGAGACATGATGTAGTTGACGACTGTCTGCCAACCTGCTTTATTGATGACTTCCTGCAGCGTCTGAATTGCAGGTGTGTTCAGCGAATTTCCTACAGCATAATCCAGCGTCATCTGGCCGCCGTACGAACCGCTTGCGTTTTTCACGATGATATTGGTTCCCTCGTACATCAGAGGCCTGTCTGTGACGACATGGCTCGTTGCCCATCCGAGGTACTCAAATGCCAGCGCATAGTCCAGGATCGGCTTGACGCTGGATCCCGGCTGCTTGTACTGACTGGTCGCATGGTTCAGCAGCATGCTGCCGCCGCGTCCGTAGTTGCGGCCGCCGCCCACTGCCACGATGGCACCGGTATGATTGTCTTCCGAGATCATGCCGACTTCCATCAGATCATCCGGGAACCAGACATCTTCATAATATCCGGCCTGGATATTATCCATGACTGTCTGAACGTCCGGATCCATGTAGGTGTAGATCTCCATTGCGACAGAATAAGGATCCTGTCCCGTGATCTTCTCCGCTTCTCTGATAGCTGTGTCGATATAGGACTGATATGCATATCCGCCTGTACCGCCTGAACGTCTGGAAGAAGGATCCACAAGCGTATCCTCAACCTTGATGTTCACAGCGAGCTGATATTCGGACTTCTTGATATATCCGTGTCTCAGCATCAGCGACAATACGGTATTTCTGCGTGCTGTCGCATAGTCCAGGAAGTTATGCGGGTCGTAATAATAGGGTGAGTTGATAACGCCGGCAAGCATCGCTGCTTCTGCCAGGTTGAGCTCTCCGGCTGACTTTCCGTAATAATACTGGCTTGCCATCTCGATACCGCGGATATTGCCTGTACCGCCGAAGTTCAGCTTGTTCAGGTAAAGCTCAAGGATCGATTTTTTGTCTGTTTCTTTTTCCAGTTCCCTGGCAAGCGCGATCTGCTGGATCTTGTATTCGATATCCTTTGATCTTGCGATGCCGGCTTCTTCATTCTGCCAGTATGTCAGCTTGACCAGCTGCATCGTGAATGTCGATCCTCCCTGACGGGCACTGCTGCCGATCAGGATATTCTTGACAGTCGTAAATACAGACTTGGTAAAGCGGGAGATATCGAAGCCGTCATGATCGAAATAACGTGAATCCTCGGTCGCCAGGAAGGCGTCGATCACTGCCTCGGACAGCTCATTGTACGATACGTTTTCACGAAGCTGTGTGCCGACATCCGCGATCAGGGTGCCGTTCATGTCATAAACATGCGAAGATTCCGGTGAGAAGAAATCATCGACGACCAGCTTCGGCTTTTCTTCCAGCATCCTGCTGACGAGAGCACCGCCGGCTGCGCCGGCAATGATCTCGAGGACCAGGAAGAAGATGACGATCATCGTCAGAAGGTTATATACCTTCAGCTTCTTCTTTCTCTTTCTTGTTCCGGAGTGAGAAGCTGTACCGAAGGATCTCTTCGGCGCAGCTTTTGCGGTGGTATCAGCTGCTGCTTTTGCGGCTGGTTTATCTGTTGTTTTCGCCGCAGTTTTCTTAGGCGCGGATTTCGCACCGGTCTTTCCGGCTGTTTTGGAAGAACTGCGGGCTGCTGCTTTTTTCTTCATTCGTCTGATTGCTTTCCTGATCCTTATGACACCGTTTTTCAACGATGCATTCTGTACTTTTTCTTTGGCAGGCGGAAGGGGAGCCTTCTTGGCCTCTGCTGCAGGCGCACCGGCATCCTGTCCGGTCTTGGCCTCCGCAGGAACAGCAGGCGGTTCGACCGCAGGCTGCTCAGTGCCTCCGGCAGAATCTGCCGGAACAGCGGGCGGCTGAACAGTTCCTTCTGCATTCTCTTTTATATCTTCCGGGCCGATCATCGTTTCATCCGGTCTTGGAGTTTCACTCATTGGCAGTCTCCTTAAAATAAAGTGCATCCACGATCTTCAGGTAATCAACAGGCTTGATATAGTTGTATGGAATCAGGATGCCGTGTTCTTTGAACCATTCATAGGGAATGGAACTGCGGTCGGTATTCCGTACATACCCGGTCATATCGCCGGCGTTGACATAATATGTTTCATCAAGATTGGTGAAACGTACGATGACAAAGGCGATCGCACCGTGCCTGGCAACAGCGTCCAGATGGACCATCTGATGCTGGTGGATGGATTTGATCGGAAAGGATGTTTTCGAAGCGCATTCCTTTGCCTCAAAATCAATGTACTTTCCTTTGTATATCCCGTTGTAGTCCGTCGTGCTGGGCAGTTTGAAATACGCTTCGGTGATCTTTGCAGCAGAGCGCATCGGATAATCTACCTTGACGATCGTAACAGGGGTAGGCTTTTTGTGAATGACAGCAGTATCATCAGCCAGATACCTGCTGTTGGTTATATTGATCTCTTTTTCAAGTTCCATGCCGCGGTGAGCCGCAGAAGTCTTTTCATGGACAAATGTATTCTTCTTTCCGTTTGGATAGTTCACGATCTCATAACCTCACCACGTTATTATAACTGTCTTGACTTAAATAAGGAAGTGCAGTTGATTTTGAACTCCAATCCTGCTTTAATTAATATATTAGGGGGAAGCAGTGAATATGGCAGTAAAGGCAAATCTTGATATTCAGGCGATTCTTGATAAAGAGTTCAATGTTGATTTTAAAGGATACAATGCTACAGAGGTAGATGCGTTCCTTGATCTTGTGATCCAGGATTACCAGATGTTCCAGCAGACATGTGCTGATCTGATGGAAAAAAACGGAGAGCTTGAAAGAACGAATGCTACCCTCAGGGCAAAGCTGATCGAACTGGAAGGGCGTACGAAGGTACAGGCTGAAAACAGCCCGAGTATGCAGGGCCAGGCGAATATTGATATTCTCAAGAGAATATCACGACTGGAAGAACAGGTGTTCGAACAGAAGAAATAACAGGCCATCTTGAGGCAGCCGCTGGGAAACCAGAGGAAAGTCCATGCTCGCACCGCCTGAGACGGCGGTAGTGATTGTGCTGGTCCAATCAATAAGGCCAGGCAGCGTAAGCTGACGGCGGAACGGAAACCTAAAGACATTGTCCATGGTCTACGTCCATAATGTGTCACAGTGACGGAGCCGGCAGGGAAACCCGCCGGGTGGAACGCGATAAACCCCTCAAGCGAGAAATCCAAATTTGGTAGGAGAATCTCCCGGAGCGAAATGAAGCCGAGGGAGGGGGCGAAAGCTCAGATAAATGGCTGCCATGTCCGTTTTCGGACAGACAGAACATGGCTTACCGAGTGTGCCTGTTCAGGAGAAGGCTTGCAAAAGTCTTCTCTTTCTTTTTATGCAGACATTGAATTACATTCTGCGAAACAGATCATAGCTGCAAGAATCTGTACAGTTGCATAAACTTGCAATATTCGCAACATTATGCTACATTATACACGGCTGTTTGAGAAACAGAACAAATGATCTTCAGATGTATGGAACGGCGGCGGATGTGATATACTAGCGATTGAATATAAAAAAGGAGTGTTTATATGAATCTTCCGAATCGATTGACAGTATTAAGGATCATACTGGTGCCGGTCGTTGTACTGGTGTACATATTCCCGTACGCACAGGCTGGAATTGAACCTCGTATTTTTACCTTCGATTCCGTTAATATTTCCATCATCAACTTCATTGTGCTGGGCATTTATCTGATCGCGGCATTTACGGACTTCCTGGACGGACATATCGCCCGCAGCAGGAATCTGCAGACAACATTCGGCAAATTCGCCGATCCGATCGCAGACAAGATGCTGACGACAACGATGTTCCTGCTCTTTACATCCAGAGGGATCATACCTGTTGTTCCGGTCATCATCATGGTCTGCCGTGATATCGTTGTGGATGGCTGCCGTATGCTTGCGGCAAGCAACGGCAAAGTTGTTTCAGCGCAGATGCTCGGAAAACTGAAGACAGTTCTGCAGATGTGCACGATCGCACTGATCCTGCTGAACAATCTTCCGTTTGAACTGTGGGGACTTCCGGTCAGCGAACTGCTGCTCTGGTTCTCCGCATTCGTATCACTTGCGAGCGGCATCTCATATTTCTCACAGCTGAAAGACGATATTCTTGAAAGCAAATAAGGGAGCTGATGAATTTCGGCGAATATTATATCGAAGGAGAATGACTGTATATGGCAAAAGAAAAGACAGTCCTGAGTGAACAGGATAAAAAAGATCAGCTGCTTCAGGATGCACTGAAGGCAATTGAGAAGGAATACGGAAAGGGAAGCATCATGCGTCTTGGAGACAGGGCGGATGTATCCGTTGACGCTATTTCCTCCGGATCGCTGTCACTGGACGCGGCGCTGGGGATCGGGGGATATCCCAAAGGAAGGATCATCGAGATCTACGGACCGGAATCTTCCGGTAAAACAACGCTCGCTCTGCATGCCATTGCGGAATGCCAGAAACAGGGAGGAAGATGCGCATTTATCGATGCTGAAAATGCGATCGACCCGCTGTATGCCAAAAACCTCGGCGTAGATATTGATGAGCTGATCCTTTCACAGCCAGACTCAGGAGAACAGGCACTGGAGATCACGGAAGTCCTGATCAGATCCGGCGCGATCGACCTGGTCGTTATAGACTCTGTTGCGGCACTTGTTCCGCAGGCAGAACTGGACGGAGAAATGGGCGATTCATCGATCGGCCTGCAGGCAAGACTGATGTCCAAGGCTATGAGAAAGCTCGCAGGCGTCATGAACCGTTCCAACTGCACAGCGATCTTCATCAACCAGCTGCGTGAAAAGGTCGGCGTCATGTTCGGCAACCCCGAAACAACACCGGGCGGCCGTGCACTGAAGTTCTATGCTTCTGTCAGACTGGATGTCCGCAGAGCGGAAACA
>CAMOPG010000054.1:0-13858 GCA_946622165.1 uncultured Erysipelotrichaceae bacterium | reverse complement strand
TAAAAAATAGACACTTTTTGCATGTCTATTCTATTCGTAAATGATTGTATTATGCAACATTTCTGCTCAAATTACAGGCTGATCTTCCGGAAGATCACGGAAGAAGCGGATCAGATAAGGCATCGTAATGATTGCCGCAATGATCTCGGAAACAGCCCTTGATGTTTCTACACCAAGCAGCCCGAACAGTCTGCTGCTGATCAGCAGAACAGGGATCAGTACAAGTCCGCTGCGCAGAGCTGCCAGCCACAAGGCTGTTTTTGACTGACCGATCGACTGGAACAGCATATTGCCGTACAAGGTGACCGGCATCAGGAACAGTGATACAGACTGCCATCTGAGTGCAGTCGTACCGATCCTGATAACTTCAGGGTCGTCACGGAAGAATGCTATAAACGCCTCTGCGTTCATGAACGATATCACGCCCATGATCATCATGAGCACAAGTCCGAGTTTAAATGCCACCCAGAATCCGTCCCTGACCCTGCTGTATATTTTTGCGCCATAGTTGAAAGCACTGACCGGCTGAAATCCCTGACCGATACCGATCGCTACGCAGAACAGGAAGTTAACGATCTTGTTGACGATCGACATGGCCGCAACAGCTGCGTCACCATACGGTCCTGCCGTGGCATTCATGACGATCGTTGAGACAGAGTTCAGTCCCTGTCTTGCAAGAGACGGACTGCCGACAGTCACGATATTCTTAAACACTTCAAATTCATTCGTAACATATTTCGGTGAGATCCTTGCCTGTGTCTGTCCTCTGAGATACGGCATGATCAGAATGCATGCGCCTGTATACTGTGAAATGCATGTTGCCAGACCTGCACCGCCGATCCCCATATGCAGAACAGATACCATCAGATAATCCAGGAAAATGTTGAGAATTCCTCCTGAGGTCAGTCCGATCATGGCAAAGAATGCTTTTCCTTCATATCTCAGAATATTGTTCATCACACAGGAAGTAGTCATTGCCGGGCCTGCGATCAGGATCCAGAAGGCGTAGTCTACAGCGAACGGCAATATTGTCTCTGTTGACCCCATCATCCTCAGCATCGGTTCCATCATCAGCATTCCTCCGGCCAGGATCAGGGCTCCTGTTGCGAACGCAGCGAAAAAACTCGTTGATGCATATTCCCTGGCACTCCCGACATCATGCGCTCCGAGCTTACGGGAAATATTCGATCCTGCACCATGCCCGAACATAAAACCGAACGCCTGCAGGATCGCTGAAAGTCCGAACACCACTCCGGTCGCTCCGGAAGCACTTGTTCCGATCGTGCCGACAAAATACGTGTCCGCCATATTGTAGATATTTGTCACCAGCATCGAAATGATCGTCGGTATACCGAGTTTCAGGATCAGCTCCGTAACCGGAGTCTCCGTCATCTTCTGAAACTGTTCTTCATAGGTTTCGTTTCTATGTGCCATATCCGTACCTGCTTTATATCATCATCATACACGAACTGCCCGTCTTCCCGCATTCATCAAGCACATTATCAATAACCGTGCTTCTGCAAACGAGTGAAAATGATGCTGCTGTTCAATCAGGCGCTGTTTTCAGTTATCATATAGTCAGGAAAGTAATTTTAGGAGGATCATTACAATATGACAACACGTTTGCCTGACGGATTCCTTTGGGGCGGTGCTACCGCTGACTTCCAGTTTGAAGGCGGTTTCGGAGAAGGCGGAAGAGGTCTGCTTTCACATGACTATGAAACCAACGGAAATCAGGAAATTCCCAGACATCACACACTCCGCATGCCGGACGGGACGATCGTAAAACCTGCGAGCAGCTTCTTCATTGCTGATCCGGTTCCTGCTGAAGCTGTACCCGTATTCCTTGATGATGAATTCTATCCCAGCCATAAAGCTGTTGATTTCTATCATCATTACAAAGAAGACATTGCCTTAATGGCCGGCATGGGCTTCAATGTATTCCGTTTCTCGATCTGCTGGAGCAGGATCTATCCGACCGGAGATGAAGACACCCCGAACGAAGAAGGTCTGAAGTTCTATGAGGATGTCATCACAGAGATGGAAAAATACAACATGGAGCCCCTGATCACTATCTGCCATGATGAACTCCCGATGGAACTCGTGCTGAAATACGATGGCTGGAGCTCCAGACATGTAATCGACTGCTATCTGAAATACTGCAGAACCCTGTTTGAACGTATCGGCAAACGATGCAGATACTGGCTGACCTTCAATGAGATCAATGCCGTCAAGGGATTCGGACCCTGCGGAACCAGAAACACGGATTCACAGACACATTACCAGGCAGTCCATCATATGTTCGTTGCCAGCGCAAAAGCAGTCATTATGGGACACGAAATGATGCCGGGATCCATGTTCGGTGCAATGTACGCGATGAGCGAGCTTTACCCCGCTACATGCAAACCTGAAGATATGTTCCGCCACATGCAGGTCAGAAGAGAAAACTTCTTCTTCATTGACTCAATGGCAAGGGGATACTATCCCAGCTATGCAAAAGATCTCTGGACAAGAAGAGGCGTTACTGAGATCAAGATGGAACCTGGCGATGCCGAGGTCATGAAAGAGGGACAGCTGGACTACGTATCATTCAGCTATTACCGCTCCGCAACTGTCAAAGCAGGAGATCCTTCCTTCACCGTAGGCGGAAGTCCGAACCCCTATCTGAAAAATACGGAATGGGGATGGCCGATCGACCCGCTCGGACTGCGTTATTGCATGAATGAGATCTATGACAGGATCCAGAAGCCGATCTTCATTGTTGAGAATGGTCTTGGCGCAGTTGACCAGGCTGATGAAAACGGATATGTCGAGGATGATTACAGGATCGCATATCTGAAAGACCATCTGACGGAAATGGCAAATGCCATCAATCAGGATGGTGTTGACTGCCTTGGCTATACAATGTGGGGACCGATCGACCTTGTTTCCCTGTCTACAGGAGAAATGAAGAAACGATACGGATTTATCTATGTCGACATGGATGATCTGGGCAACGGAACACTGAAACGTTCCAAGAAAAAGTCCTACTACTGGATGAAGCACATCATTGAAACAAACGGAGAAGCATTGAGCGAATAATCGAAGCTGCTCTCAAGCAAAAGCAGAAGTCCGCTGTGTTGTGTGTGACTTCTGCTTTTCATATCTGTTTGATCAGTTATCTGATTTCTTCGGTTTTAATGATGAATTTCACTTTGTCATTTTCTGATCCGGTACTTCCGCTGAAGTTTTTGTAAGTACTGCCTGCATCCATGACTGCCCGGATCTGATCAAGTGCTTCAGGGAGATCATTTTTCAATGTGCTGACCAGTCTTGTGATTCCTTCATTTTCAAATTTCTGCATTCCTTCAAGAAGCTTCTGCGCACCGTCATCCAGTTCTGCAGTTCCTTCCTTCAGCCTGCCGGCACCATTCATCAGTTCTCCTGCACCATCGTCAAGCTGTCCGGCTCCGTCGGCGAGTTCGTCTGCACCGTGATCAAGTTTTTCCGTTCCATCTTTCAGGTCTCCGGCTCCTTCGTCAACAGCGGCAGCACCGTTCTTTATTTCGCCCGCACCAAGATCCAGCTGAGCCGTACCTTCCTTCAGTTTTCCGGCACCATCATTCAGCTGTCCGGCACCTGTCTTCAATGCCTCGGCACCGGTATTGACCTGGGATGTTCCTTCTGCAAGAGAAGCGGCTCCCGTATCTGCTTTTGCGGCACCATCATTCAGCTGACTGATGCCCTGCGCAAGCTGTGTGATTCCGCCGTTCAGCTGTTTTGCGCCTTCAGCCAGAGACTTCAGACCGCCGGCTACCTGGTCTGCACCGTTCAGAAGAGATGCCTCTGAACCTTCCGGAATTTCTTCGATTCCGGCTTTTATGGCATGAGCACCGCCAACGATCTGCTGTGCCTGTTCATTTAATGCGGCAGCACCTGCGGAAAGCTGATGTGCTCCGCTCTGCAGAACTGTCAGACCTGCAGTTTTCTGTTCTGCATTTCCATTCAGGATCTGATCAACAGAAGACTTCAGAATGATGATCTGACTGCGGAATCCGTTGTCCGGATGAGCTTCCAGCAGGGATGCATATGTGTTCAGCGCATCTGTAAATGCCTGCTTTGCCTGCATCAGTTCCATACCAGCATGTTCCGGAGTGGTTTCTTCTTCATTCATCAGGCGAGTATGGTTTCCTTCCGGCCGGTAAGCTGTCTGTACCGGTTCCGTATTTTCCTGATTTTCCGCACTTTCCAGTATCTGTGCCTCAAGCTCAGCGATCCTTGCCTGAAGCTCAGCGTTTTTCTGTTCCGCAGCTTCCTTTTCTGCAGCAAGCTGATCCCTTTCGGAAGTCAGTGCATTGATACTGTCATTTAAACGATTGTTTTCAGCAGTCAATGCAGCGATCTGTTCACTTTGATCCGTAACGACAGTAGTCTCTTCCGATGTGTTTTCCTGTACCGGATTGTTTTCTTTCAGGACTGCATTTTCTGCCTTGAGTGCATCGTTTTCTTTTTTCAGTTCATCACTGTTTTCACGCAGTGTGCTGTTCTCCTGTTCGAGGTTTTCAATTCTGGACTGAAACTCCTCCGTATTCTCTGAGTTTTCAGAAGTGCCGGCTGTATTCTGCATTGATTTCTCATAAGCAGCCTGCTTCAGAGCCAGATCCTGTGCGGCACTCATCACCTGATTGTAGGCGGCCGCTATATCAAATGCTGTCTGGGCTGACCCGGTCATCTGTTCCAGGGAAGCCAGCTGTGTCTGTGTCTGCTTCAGGCTTTCCACTGCCTGATCAATGCCTCCGGAAATCTGTTCAGCACCGGTACTGAGTGCTTCAGTACCCTGCATCAGGCCGGGCTGCTGTCCGTTTCCATCCAGAGCAGCTGTGTAATCGGAAACACCTTTATCCAGTGCGTGCAGGCCGGCAGCTACTGCTGCGGCACCTTCTGCCAGAGTCTGTGATCCGTCTGCAGCAGCTGCACTGCCGCTCTGCAGAGTTTCCGCACCGTCTTTCAGCTGTGATGCACCGCTTCTCAGTGCTGCTGTTCCCTGCTTTAATGCATCAGCTCCGGTCTTCAGGGCTGCTGTGCCTTCCGCGAGGGATCCGGCACCTTTCTGCAGGTTTTCCGTACCATCCGCCAGCTGTGCAGCGCCTTCCCTGACAGAAGCTGTTCCATCCTTCAGACTGACTGTGCCGTCTTTCAGTTTTTCGGTTCCGTTCTTTAACTGTCCTGCTCCGTTTTTCAGCTCAGATGTTCCGTCTTTCAGATCGGAAGTACCGTTTTTCAGTTTTGAAGTGCCGTCTTTCAGCCTTCCTGTTCCTTCTTCAAGCTCTCCTGCACCGCTGCGCAGCTGTGCTGTGCCGTCCTTGAATGCTGCTGCACCGTCCAGAAGCTGAACTGCACCGTTCTGCAGTTCATCGATTTTTCCGGTTAATTCATCGGTATCGAAATCCAGATCAAGGCCGGAGAGCAGATCGGAATCTGCCAGTGTGAGTGTCATGCCGAGCGTAAAATCCGTGACATCTGCTTCGATTTCAATGAAATCCGGAATATCGCTGTTTTTCAGTTTGTCACGAAGGTTTTCATCTTCGCTCAGGCTGTCCTTCAGCCCGGGGAAGACTACGCCCGCCGCAAACAGATCTTTTCCTTCGCTGATCAGTTTTCCGTTGGTTACCTTTACGTTGGAGAAATGTTCCGCGTCCAATTTCATGCCGCTGACCATTACAAACGGAACTGATGCAAGACGTGAAGTTCCATTGACGGTGATCGTTTTCTGTGCGCTGTTGACATAATCCATGCGGATCACAACATGCCCGTCCTTGCCGGCAAGCTCGTCTGCACTGACTGGCTTTCCGTTCAGCTGATAGGAAATGTTCACCTGTACCGGAACCTGTTCGTCAGTGGTGCCCTGGTAATAAATATCTTTTCCTTCTGCATTCCAGATCAGATTGCCCTGAGCATCTTTCCGAAATGTTTCGCTGCCGCTGACATTTGCAATGTTCTCCAGACCTGAAACATCGCGGACCTCTTCGTTTTTCTGCGTCTTCAGACGGTCTGACACAATTACTTTCTGTTTCTGACCAGACGCATCTGCAATGATATATACTGTCTCTTCTTTACCGGTTTCCTCTTCCGTTTCCATGGCTGAGACAGGGAGAACGCCAAGTGCAAGCATCAGTGATGTACTGATGACGAATGTATTTCTGAATCTGTTTTTCATTGCTGTTCCTCCTCAGACATTAACAGTCTTTGTTGTTCTGGTTATGATGCCGTCGAAAATCAGAAGCAGACTCGGCAGCAGGAAGATAACGCAGATCATGCTGATCAGAGCTCCGCGTGACATCAGTACGCAGAGTGAACTGATCATATCGATGTCGGAATACATTCCAACGCCGAACGTCGCGGCGAAGAATGAAACGGCACTGACAAGAATTGATTTTGTGCTGACATTGACCGCTTCTCTGACAGCAGTCTTTTTGTCTTTCCCTTCGCACCGTCCCCGCAGATATGCGGTAGTCATCAGAATTGCATAGTCCACCGTGGAACCAAGCTGGATCGTTCCGATGACAATAGATGCAACAAACGGGAGTTTTGTACCGGTAAATGCCGGAATTCCCATGTTCACAATGATTCCGAACTCAATGACCGCAACCAGCAGCACCGGCAACGATACGGAACGGAATACCAGTGCAATGATGATGAATATGACGGCAATGGATACCGTACTGACTGTATTGAAGTCATGATCCGTTACATGGATCAGATCTTTCGTACATGGTGCTTCACCGATCAGCATTGATCCCTGGTCATACTTTTTGGCGATGCCGCTGAGCACTTCCACCTGACTGTTGACTTCTTCACTGGCGACTTCATACTCTGATCCGATCAGCAGCATCTGCCAGTCATCCGTGATCAGGGATTCTTTCAAATGATCCGGGATGAGTTCCTGCGGAACAGAAGGCGGCAGGATCGTGTTCAATCCGAGCACCCATTTCACACCCGGTTCCTGCTTCATTTCATCAGCCATTTTCCGGACTTGCTTGGCGGGGACATCCGCATTCATCATCAGAATGTGCGTACATGTCATGTCGAACGTATCATGCAGTTTTGCATTGGCAACAATGCCGGGAAGATCACGGGGAAGCGTACTGTCGAGGTTGTAGTAAATAGCAGTATGACGGTAGCCCCACACTGCCGGCCCCAGCAGAAGTACTGCCAGCGCCAGCAGAGGATATGCGTGCTTTGTGACAAAGTCTCCGATGCCGGCAAAATCTTTGAGCAGCGGCCGGTGCATTGTTTTTTTGATCGGACCGTCAAGGAACAGGATCATTGACGGAAGAACTGTAATACAGCTGATCACGCCGAATACGACGCCCTTTGCCATGACGATGCCCATATCCATGCCGAGTGTAAAGCTCATAAAGCAGAGGGCTATGAATCCGGCGATCGTTGTGACGGATGATCCGATGATTGAAGTGAACGTTTCTGCAATGGCTTTTTCCATTGCTTCTGCGGGAGGATTCCCTTCTTCCTGATGTGCTTCATAGCTGTGCCACAGGAAGATGGAGTAGTCCATGGTAACACCGAGCTGCAGCACTGCAGCCAGTGCTTTGGTTACATAAGAGATCTGTCCCAGGAACACATTGGTACCAAGGTTGCAGATAATTGCCATCCCGATTCCTGCCAGGAATATGAACGGGATCAGATAGGAATCCATTACAAACATCAGTACCAGACAGCTCAATGCGACAGCCATCATGACATAAACCGGAGCTTCCGCTTCGGAGAGATCCTCCGTATCGACAAGCACTGCGGACATTCCGCTCAGGAATACCCGGTTGTCTGCGATACTTCTGATCTTCCTGACTGCCTCCACTGTTCCGTCTGCCGATGTTGTGTCATCGAAGATAATGAACATCAGTGACGAATCACCCTGATTGAACGCATCCATGATCTCTTCCGGCAAAATTTCCATCGGGATCGAGATGTCCAGAAATGAATCGTACCAGATGACGTTTTTGACGTGATCTGTTTCCATGATCTGCTGTTTCAATGAGACGATGTCTTTCTCCGGCATTCCTTCGGTAATCAGGACCGAGAATGCTCCGCTTCCGAATTCTTCCTTCAGAATATCCTGACCGACCATCGTTTCAATATCTTTTGGCAGATATGTCAGCAGGTCATAGTTGACTTTTGTGTGAATATATCCGATTCCCGAAGGTATCAGCAGCAGTACTGCGATGATCAGGATCAGTTTGTGATACTTTGTGACCCATTTGCCTGTTTTTAACGGCATTTTATCTCCTCCGTTTCTTTTTTGACCAACGGTCGATTATTTCGACATTGCTGTTATACCTCTTTTTCGACTAACGGTCAATAATTTTTACCTGCCCGCTGAACAAAATGATAGATTTTGAGATAAAATGATTCTGATGAAAACAGGAAAAGCTGAAGAAAACAAAAGAAAAAAGCGGGAAGCATTAATGCATACCGCATTTGAACTGTTCTCCCATGAAGGGATCGCCCATACCAGCATCTCCGATATTGCTGAAAAAGCCGGAGTGGGCAAAGGAACTTTCTATTTCTATTTCAAGGACAAGTATGATCTGAGAAATCATATCATTGCGGCTAAATCCGGTGAGATCTTTATTCGTGCCAAAAACGCACTGGATCAGACAGATTTGGTTCTGCTGGAAGATAAGATCATATTCCTGGCAGACAATATTATCAGTCAGCTGGAGAATGATGTGATCACACTGCGCTTTGTTTATAAGAACCTGAGCTGGGGTGTATTCGAAAGTGCCTTTATCGAACATCGGGATACCAATATCGATTTTGGGCTTGTTTTTGAATCCGCAATCCGTGAGTCGGAAATCAAATATGAAAATCCGCTGATCATGATCTATATGATCATTGAACTGATCAGCAGTACCTGCCATGATTCCATTCTTTACGGAAAGCCGCTGCCGATCAATGAAATGAAAGGTTATGTTTTCCAATCCATCCGTGCCATCATGAGAGCACAGCAGGTATCCCCGGAAAAGATGTAAATTCCTGCATCTGCAATGAAACGAAAACGGCCCACAAATTTGGACCGTTTTTTATTACAGTTCTGCCAGTGCTGTACCGTCTGCCCGGGGATCGCTTCCTCCCAGACGCACACCATCCTCCCGGATCTGTATCACCTGCGATGCGCCGGATCCGGCAAAAGGTTTCATGGGTATCGTTTCGTGTCCGAGTGCTCTGAGCTTTTCGATCTCTTCAGAGCCGATCTGTTCCTCGATCCTGAGCGTATGCTTTCCGGTTTCATGGTCTACGGCATCATGCCATTTTGCATGTTCCAGAGCAGTCTGTACATCCAGTTTGAAATCCACCAGATTTACGATCGTCTGCATGTTCCACTGAGGCTGTCGGTCTCCTCCTGGTGTATTCCCTACAAAACAAAGTCTGCCTGACGGATCACGCATCATCCAGGTGTTCAGCGTATGCATCACTCTTCCTGAAGGTCTGAGACAATTGGGATGTCCGGGTTCCAGTTTTGCGCCGGGAGCTCTGTTGTTCAGGATCATTCCCGTACCGTCTACCATTTCTCCCGAACCCCAGACGCCTGCGATCGAGGTAATGAATGAGCAGGCATTTCCAAAACGGTCTACCGCGATCATGCTTGTTGTATGTCCATGATCGGAACCGTTCAGATCAACATCTTCCAGAGAACGGTCCATGCGGATCTTCTCTGCCAGCTGTCTGATATGTTCAGGATCGAATATTACAGGATTTGTGACAAACTCAGGATCACCATAATAATGTTCGGCATCATGGAAAGCCAGTTTCTTGGCTTCGACCATCAGATGGACTGCTTCTGCGCTGTCCGGACCGTATTGTGCCAGATCAAAATGATCAAGGATCGCCATTTCCTCCAGATGTTCGATACCAAGTGAAACCGGAGGTGTCTGATAAACCGTATAGTCTCTGTATTTCACACTGATCGGCTCAGTGACCACTGTGCTGTGCTCCGCAAGATCTTCAAGCTCCAGCAGGCCGTCGTGTCTGTGAGAATAATCAACGATCCTCTCAGCGATCGATCCTTTATAGAATTCATCCCTTCCTTTTTCACCGATCTCCTCAAGGAAATCAGCAAGTTCAGGAACCCGGACCGGTTCAGCGAACTCATATGGCTTTCCGTTGTTCAGCCAGACAGATGCCAGGTTTTCATGTCTCAGCATCATCGGAAGTGTGCCATGGCAATGACGGATCACCTTTTCAGCCATGGGAACGCCTTCTCTTGCCAGCTTTACAGCATCCTTCGCTGCTTCCGCAAATGTGGTCGTTCCGAACCGTTCAAGTGCCGTAAAGTACATATCGATGGCTCCCGGTACTGTTACCGACAGCATCCCTTCTCCCGGTACTTTCTTGTATCCTCTTTTTGTATATTCCTCAACTGTCGCGCGTTTCGGCAGTCTGCCCGATCCGTTGAGGGCTGTAATATGATCTGATGCAGCATCGTAATAGAGCGCGAACGCATCTCCGCCCGGTCCGCACATATCCGGCAGAACGATCCCGGCAGTCAGCGCCATCGCGACACATGCGTCCATAGCGTTCCCGCCTTTTTCCAGTGCTCTGAGACCGGAAACTGAGATCAGGTAATGGGCAGATGATACCATTCCCTTTGTGCCGGCTGCGATCCCTCTGTGTTTGACAAAATCATTTCTCATTGTGCGACACCTCCTGTTTCATTGTACCGTAACAATGAAAAAGCAGTCATCAAAACTGCCTCAAAGCATTACTGATGTTTGCTGTTTCTGATAAAAGCCTGTTCGAGTCTGCCGGATCTCTTCAGCCAGAAGAAATACGCATAAACACAGACTGCCTGGAAGAACCAGCCGACCGGAAAGCCGATAAACACAAAACGGATGTTCCAGTCGATGTGCATTGATATATACAGGAAGATCTGACGGATGCCGATCATGCCGATCAGCGACAGCATCATGACCTGTCTTGAAAAACCGTATCCTCGGAGTGTTCCTGACATCACCTGGTTCATTGCCATCAGGAAATAGAACGGCACAAGTGTATGAACCATCTGTGCCCCGTACCGGAGAACTTCCGGATCCCTGTTGAACAGACCCAGGAAGAACTCTGTATTCAGCATCAGCGGTATTCCCATCAATGCGATCGATGCCATGCCCATAGTAAAGGCCGTCAGCATACCGTTCCTGATACGCTCCCTTTTGCCTGCCCCGATATTCTGGGAAACAAATGTTGTGATCGCCAGTCCCAGTGCCTGGCACGGCATCGACACGAAACGGTCCAGTCTCTGTGCGATCCCTACGCCTGCCGTCGCTGTCGATCCGAAGCTGTTGATATAACGGTGGACAAACAGATTGGATACCGAGATCAGTGATGACTGGATCCCGGCAGGAAGACCAAGATCGATCACTTCCAGCAGGAGGTCCTTTTCAATTCCCATGTCTTTAAAACTGAATCTGTACCGCTCATCAAGGCCATGCATGTTCCGATATACCATGCATACGGAAACAGACTGTGAGATGACTGTTGCGATCGCAACACCGATCACACCCAGGCCGATAAACCGCACCAGAACGATATCCAGTATGATGTTGATAAAGCTTGCTGTAACAAGTGCGTAGAACGGACTTCTCGAGTCACCGACTGCTCTCATAACACCTGATTCCACATTGTAGATCGACGTAAACAGGATTCCGGCAATGTATATCTTCAGATATCTGTCTGCATCTTCAAAAATATCAGCCGGGCAGTCAACGATCCTCAGCAGCTGATGTGAGAAGACCACGCCGATCAATGCCATTACAACGCCAAGGACCAATGCGAAAGTCAGTGTTGTATGAATCGAACGCTTCAGCTTGTCGTAATCCTTCGCGCCGAAGTTCCTTGCAAACAGAACAGATGCCCCGGCAGACATTCCCGTAAAGAAACCTACAAGCAGATTTGAAATCGGAGCACATGTATTGACTGCAGCCAGTGCTCCCTTGCCGACAAAATTGCCGACCACCAGGGAGTCTACACTGTTATAGAGATTCTGAAACAGGTTCCCGATAAAGATCGGCGCAGAAAATATCAGTATCTGCTGAAATATACTTCCGTCGGTAAGATCCATCGTTCTGCGTTCACTCATAACATTCTCCTGTCTGTCTCTGAAGAGTATATCCTCTGCAAACCCAGAACTCAATCTCAAATAGTTGCTT
This sequence comes from uncultured Erysipelotrichaceae bacterium, assembly GCA_946622165.1. Classification (GTDB taxonomy): domain Bacteria; phylum Bacillota_I; class Bacilli_A; order Erysipelotrichales; family Erysipelotrichaceae; genus Bulleidia. Next base: position 1,658 of record CAMOPG010000054.1, on the reverse strand, counting down.
TATGCAAATTTCTGTACGTTTCCGCAGCTTTCCGTGAAAAAAACAGAAGGTTTGTTTCCTTCTGTCAGTTAAGTGTTTCGTTGATGTAACGGCATGCGGCAAGCGCTGCTGTCGCTCCGTCTGCCACAGCTGTCGTCAGCTGTCTGACATTTTTTCTGCGGCAGTCCCCTGCCACAAAGATACCCGGTGTTTTAGTCACGCACTGCTCATCGGAATCAAAATATCCGTAGGCATTCAGGTCTGCCAGCTGGGCAAACGCATCATTTTCAGGGATCAGTCCGATCGCAACAAACAGACCATCGCAGGCAACTGTCTGCTTTTCACCATTGTGCTCGATCTCAACTCCGCAGAATGCGTCATTCTGTTTCAGAAGTTTCGTGATCTTCACTTCCGTCATGCAGCGCACATTGTTTTTTGCGGCCAGCACTTTCTGAAGGGAAGGCTCACCTGTCAGGAACGGCAGATCCTGAAGAATGATCACTTCCTTGCATTTTTCAGAAAGGAGGATGGCTTCCTGCAGAGCGGAGTTTCCGCCGCCCGCCATGCATACGGTTTTTCCGCTGTAGAAGTCTCCGTCACAGACAGCGCAGAATGAGATGCCTTCGCCGACGAGTTCTTCTTCACCTTCAAGGCCAAGCATGCGATGCTTGACGCCCGTTGCCAGAACAACCGTTTTCGATTCGAATGTGCTTCCCTCTTCCGTCCTGACGACCTTTCTGCCATCTTCCGCTTCAACCGAAATCACATTTTCAAACTCGATCTCAGCACCCTGTGCAAGGATCTGATCAAGCATCTTATCAGCGAATTCATTTCCGCTCATAGAAAGTGTTCCCGGATAGTTTTCAACTTTCGGGGAATGTGTGATCTGTCCGCCGAAGCCGCTCTTTTCGATCACGAGGACTGATTTTCCGTTTCTTACTCCATATAAAGCAGCTGTCATGCCTGCCGGCCCGCCGCCAACAACTATCATATCGTACATTTTCTGATCTCCTTTTGAGAAAGTATGAGCAGAAACATTGCTGTTTCTGCTCATTGTCTTTCAGCTCAGCTTCTCATCAGCCAGCCCTTGATATCGGATACACCGCGGTATTTCTCGAATGTATCGCCATTTACAAGGACAAGTGTCGGTGCCTGTTTGACGCCGTATTTTTCAACGAGTTCGCGTTCTTCGTTCGCGTTCAGTGTTGTGTAATTGACACCTGCTTTATCAAGCAGTGCGATCGCTGCTTTGCAGTTAGGGCATGTAGGTGTCTTGAAGAGCAGGACTGTCTGATCCGGTGCCTGTGCACTGGCTGCTTCTACTGCTGCATCCATTGCTGTTTCAACTGTATCGACCGGTGCAGGAATAGGTCCTGTATGCTTCAGCACGGAGTGACCGATGTTGTAAACACGGCGGTCCTTATATTCCTGTGCTTTGCCGTCGTTCCAGTTCTGAACAGGACGGTAATAGCCGGTAATACGGCTGTAAACCTCTGTCTTCTGACCGCAGATCGGGCATGTGAACTGCTCACCTGTCAGATAGCCGTGGTCCTTGCAGACAGAGTATGTCGGGGACATGGTGTAATACGGAAGCTTATAGTTCTCCGCGATCTTGCGGACCAGCGCAGCAGCTGCTTTCCAGTCAGGCAGCTTCTCCCCGGGGAATGCGGGGAAGACTG
>CAMOPG010000053.1:0-14207 GCA_946622165.1 uncultured Erysipelotrichaceae bacterium | reverse complement strand
TGGATTTCAAGAACATGCTGATAGGGGAACTTGAGAGTGCGGAATATCTTCTTGAACACGGAAATCAGTTCCGTCGCACTGTATATCTTGCCTTCGGTCAGGATGAGGAAGTACAGGGTACCGGTGCACGCGCAATTGCAGCATACCTGAAGGAAAACGACATCGAACTGGAATTCCTGCTGGATGAAGGCGGATCGCTCAGCAATGGCGATGTATACGGCACGGATATCGGGATCATGAATATCGGTATCTATGAAAAGGGATATGCTGATCTGAAGATCACATCGGAATCCTATGGCGGACACAGCTCCAATCCGTTTGACGGTACATCACTCGGTCATCTTGCCAAGGCGATCGCTTCTATTGTTGATCATCCGTTTGAAAATGTGCTTCCGGAATGTGCAAAGGAGACACTGAGAACGCTTCAGCCATATATGAAGCAGGAACCGCTCAGAACATGGGCTTCTGATATCGGCAGGTATGAAAAAGAGATCATCGGATATTATCTTTCACGCCGCGAACTGAACAATCAGATCCATACGACCATTGCCCCGACAATGATCACAGAAGGATCGCAGGCCGGAAATGTCATGCCCCAAAGAATGGAGGCAGTGATCAATTTCCGTCTCTCACCGCAGGATACGGACGCTTCTGTGCTTGAACACTGCAGAAAGTATGCCGGAGGTCTGAAGTGCGAATACATCGTCGCAAATGAAGCGTCCAGGCAGTCACGCTTCGATACTGAGGGTTTTGAAGCGCTGCGTTCTGTTCTGACACATTATTTCAGTGACGTTGCTGTGGTCCCTTCTGTTAATACAGGGGCAACAGATGCACGCAGTTATGAAGGTGTATGCAACTGCTGCATGCGGTTCGGTCCCTTCATGGAAGAAAATGATATTAAAGCAAAAGGTGTTCACGGAACAAATGAAAGGATATCTATCAGAGCATATCTGCAGGGGATCCGTGTGCTGATCCGCTTCATGGAGCAAACCTGTTGACATGTTCCTATTAAATGGGTATTTTAGGTCATATCATACTGTTTTGAACAGTCTTGAGGAGTAAAGATGAGTGAAAGAGTTATAGGAATACTTGCAGATTCATTTATGAAAATACTGATGGCCGGAATCAGGGTAACCATTCCGCTGTCAATACTTTCGTTCTTCTTTGCGCTGATCATCTCAGTTGCTGTAGCTATTGTCCAGTATGCCGATATCAAAGGACTGAAACAGTTCTGCCGGTTCTATATCTGGATCATCCGCGGAACGCCGCTTCTTGTACAGCTTTATCTGGTGTTCTACGGTCTGCCTTCTATCGGGATCCTGCTGCCGGCATTTCCGGCTGCAGTCCTTTGCTTTTCCATCAATGAAGGTGCCTACATGGCTGAGAGTATGAGAGCAGCGCTCGAAGCAGTCCCGAAGGGACAGCTTGAAGCCGGCTACTGCGTCGGTATGTCATACTGGCAGATCATGCGGCGCATTATCCTGCCGCAGGCATTCCGTACGGCATTCCCTTCATTGTCCAATTCGTTTATTTCAATGGTCAAGAGCACATCCATGGCTTCAACGATCACTGTCAGTGAAATGATCAGACAGACCCAGATCATCAACGGCCGTGTATATCAGTCTCTTGCACTGTATCTGGAAGTCGGATTCATCTATCTTATCTTCTGCACAGTCCTGACATGGCTGCAGGGCATCGGAGAGAAGAAGCTCAACGAATACGGAGGTGCAAGATAAGATGATCGAAGTAAAACATGTAAACAAAACATTCAACGGCTTTGAAGCACTTCATGATGTCAGCCTGAAGGTTGATAAAGGCGATGTAGTCGCAATCCTGGGACCAAGCGGCTCAGGAAAAACAACTCTGCTGAGATGCATCAACTTTCTTGAGATGGCAGACAGCGGAACGCTTGATTTTGACGGAGAAACGTTCGATATGCACTCCATCAGCAAAAAAGAGATCAGCAGGCTCCGCCGCAAGACTGCATTTGTATTCCAGAATTACAACCTGTTCCTGAACAGAACAGTTATACAGAACGTTACCGAAGGACTGATCATCGCACGCAAAATGCCGAAGGATCAGGCTGAAAAGATCGCCGTCAAAGCACTGGAGAAGGTCGGAATGGCTGACAGGGTCAACTCATATCCCTCACAGCTTTCCGGGGGCCAGCAGCAGCGCGTAGCGATCGCAAGAGCTCTGGCTGTTGATCCTGAGATCATCTACTTTGATGAACCGACCAGCGCGCTTGATCCTGAGCTGATCGGTGAAGTCCTGAACGTCATGCGTGATCTGGCAAACGAAGGAATGACGATGCTGGTCGTTACGCATGAAATGAATTTTGCCAGAAATGTATCCAACAAAGTCGTTTTCATGGAAAACGGAAAAGTCATAGAAACAGCTGATTCAAAGAGCTTCTTCGAAAACCCGAAGGAAGAACGTACAAGAAGCTTTATCCAGTCAATTATGTCCGCTAGGGAATAGGAGGAAAATATGAAAAAATTACTGTCAATCTTTACGATCATCGCCATGGCATTCACATTCAGCGGCTGCTCAAAGAAGCCCGCTCTGGAAACCATCAAGGAGAGAGGGTATATCGTCATCGGTACAGAAGGAAACTGGTCACCTTGGACTTATCATGATGAAAACAACAATCTGACCGGATTTGATGTAGAAGTCGGCAAGCTGATCGCTGAACACCTCGGAGTAGAAGCAAGATTCGAAGAAGCTGCCTGGGAAAGCCTTCTGGCAGGTGTTGACTCCGGCAGATTTGACATCATCTGCAATGGCGTCGGCTATACAGAAGAAAGAGCCAAGAGCTATGAATTCTCAGATCCGTATGTCTACACAAGAAAGGTTCTCATCGTTTCTGCAGACAATGATGACATCAAATCATTCGAAGATCTCAAGGGCAAAAAGACAGCAAATTCCTCTGGTTCTACATATGCTGAACTCGCTAAGGAATACGGTGCTGAGGTAGACTATATCGATACATTCGAGCAGACGATCACACTGCTTCTGCAGGGACGTATCGATGCGACGATCAATGCTGAACTGTCCTACGTTGACTATATGACACAGCATCCGGATGAGGCGATCAAGATCGTTGCGTCCAGTGAAGGCGAGTCTGTCTGCTATCCTGTCAAGAAGGGCGAAACAGAACTGGCAGAAGCTGTCAATGAAGCACTGGAAGAACTCCGTGCAAACGGCAAGCTTGCTGAACTGTCCGTTCAGTTCTTCAATAAAGACATCACAAATAAATAAACAGCGGAATCAGCAAATTCTATACGTATATAACAAAGGGTGATGTGAAAACATTCGCCCTTTTAAATAATCTGTCAAAGCAGGTCTGTTCTCTTTGTCTTCACAGCTGTTTCACGAACGGATCATGCATGATCTGTGCAGAGAGGTGCCGAATGTACAAATGCAATATTGCCAGGCAATGACTGCAGTGTATAATCTTGAGCAGGCAGTATTCATAGCTTGCAAGAAACGGGAAATAAGGTACAATAGCTCAGTCAAACATGATAGAATACTCAATGGAGATAAAATATGAAGCGACATGAAAGCAGAGAAAAGGGAATGATCACAGTTTATCAGTATCTTTTATTCAGAAGGGATCTTGAGGAACTGATCGATGATAATTTCGAAAATAAGGAAGATGAGTATATTCTGCAGGCAGTCAGAACAGCCGCACTGAATGAAGAACGTTATATCGGTTATCTGAACCGTGTTCTGGAAGGCTGGACATTTGACAGACTCGGCGTGATCGAACAGGCGATCATGCTGATGGGCTGTGCTGAATTTGATATGAAACAGCTGGAGATGAATGTCATCATTGATGAATATGTCAGACTTGCAAAGAAGTACTGCGAGCCTGATTCCTATAAACTGATCAATGGTGTTCTGGATCGTATATGAGTTCTAAAGCCGCTACAGTTTCCGCCCTTGTCAGATATCTGAAGGGGAAACTTGAAAATGATACATTACTTCAGAAAGTGCTGGTCGAAGGTGAGATCAGCAATTTCAGCAGCTACAGATCAGGCCACTGGTATTTTTCCCTGAAGGATGCGTATGCGCAGATCAAATGCGTCATGTTCGCCTCCAGCAACCGGCGTGTCGGTTTCATGCCGAAGGACGGGGATAAAGTATTTGTTCAGGCTGATCTTTCTGTTTATGAGGCACGCGGTGAGATCCAGCTGATCGTCACGGCTATGAGACCGTTCGGTGTCGGTGAGCTGTATCTGAAATATGAAATGCTGAAAAAGAAACTGGAAGCTGAAGGTCTCTTTGATGAAGCGCACAAGAAACCGATACCCCGGTATCCGTTCAGGATCGCGCTTGTTACCGGACGCAATACTGATGCAAGAATGGATGTTCTGACAACACTCGGGCGAAGATGGCCATGTGCTGAGATCACGGAATATCCTGTTCTTGTGCAGGGGAATGAAAGCGCTTCGCAGATCATCAGTGCGCTTTTGAAATGTGATCAGGAAGATCATGATATTGTATTGCTGGTAAGGGGCGGAGGAAGCATCGAAGATCTCTGGTCCTTCAATGATGAACGTCTGGCACATGTGATCTATGATATGCAGACACCGCTGATCACCGGTATCGGTCATGAACCTGACTTTACGATCGCTGATTATGTGGCAGATCTTCGTGCACCGACTCCGACAGGTGCAGCAGAACGGTGTTCACCGGATATCAAGAATGTGCTGACAGTGATACAGACAGCCAGGGACCGTATGACCAATACGATCTATCAGGATCTGGACGCATATGACTATCAGCTCAAAACACTGAAAAATGCACCGGTATTCCGGACACCGGAACGGCTGTATGCGCAGAAAGCAATGAAGCTTGAACACCTGCATACTTCACTGATGCATATGATCGATCAGCGCATGACAGATACTTCAGCGCGCGTCAAGGACGGGCATAACAGGATCATGAATGCCTCTGTACAGATGATCAGAAGCAGACAGAATGAACTGACAGGCTATCGTACCGCCATTGATCATGCTATGACGATCATGATGAATGATTCAGAAAGCAGATTCCGGAGAACAGCGGCACTTCTGGATGCCTATTCACCATTGAAGATCCTTGGCAGGGGATACAGTGTGACATTGAAAGACGGCAAGGCAGTCACCGATTGCGGACAGGTAAGTACAGGTGATCGTATTGAAACACTTGTAGCAGAAGGAAGGATCATATCTGAAGTAACAGGCGTAAAGCCTAAGGAGAATATATGAGCAGGAAAGCAAAGACATTTGAAGAATCCATGCAGAGACTGGAAGAGATCGTCAGACTTCTGGAAGAAAACAAGCTTCCGCTTGATGAATCGATCGCGTTGTTTGAAGAAGGCCTTCAGCTTTCCAAAGACTGTGATACAAAGCTCAAGGACTTTTACAAAAAGGTAGAAGATATCACGAAAAAGAATGAAGGTGAGTCCGATGAACTTTGAGGAGATCCTGCAGCACGAGATCCGCGAAACTCAGGACAGTACTGTCCGTGATGCGATGGAATATTCATTGATGGCCGGAGGCAAGCGCATCCGTCCGGTACTGCTGTATGAAGTACTGAAAGGATACGGGATCGATCCCGTTCTGGGGGATCATTTTGCGGCAGCGATCGAGATGATCCATACGTATTCGCTGATCCACGATGATCTGCCGGCAATGGACAACGATGACCTCAGAAGGGGCAAGCCGACATGTCACAAACAGTTTGATGAAGCGACCGCGATCCTGGCAGGAGACGGTCTGCTGACATATGCCTTTGAAGAAGCAGCGAAAACAAATGCTGAGCCTTCACTTGTACTGGAGGGCATCAGGATCCTTTCACAGATGGCAGGTCCGGAGGGCATGGTCTACGGACAATGCCTGGATATGGCTGAAGAAACAGGCAGAACGGATTGGGATGCACTGAAAAAGGTTCATAAGTACAAGACAGGATGCCTGCTCAGCGCGCCTTTGATGATCGGTGCCGTACTGAGCGGTCACAGAGAAGAAACAGCAGCCTGGCATGAGGCTGGAGACCTGATCGGACTTGCTTTCCAGGTTCAGGATGATGTGCTTGACGCTACAAAGACAGCTGATGAGCTGGGCAAATCCAATTCCGACGAGCGGAATGAAAAAGTAACAAGTGTTTCATTGATGGGGATTGATGAAGCGGTAAAAACAATGAATGAACTGTATGATCTCGCGGCAGACAAGATCAGGGGATTCCGTGATTTCAGCAGTGATTCATTGATAGGAGTATTAAAGGGGATACAGTCACGCAGTAAATAGGAGGTTTTATGGATCTTACAAAGATACAGGACCCGTCGTTCCTGAAAAACATGAGTATCAGTGAATTGACACAGCTTGCGGCTGAGATCCGGACTTATTTAATCGGCAGTATTTCCAAAACCGGCGGACATCTTGCCAGTAATCTGGGTGTGGTCGAACTGACGATCGCGCTCCATTATGTGTTTGATTCTCCGACAGACAAAGTTTTCTTTGATGTCGGTCATCAGTGCTATACACATAAGATCCTGACAGGCAGAGCTGCCCAGTTTCCTACACTGAGACAGTTCCAGGGAATCAGCGGATTCCAGAAGCGCTGTGAGAGCATTCATGATGTATGGGAAGCGGGACACAGTTCCACTTCACTTTCAGCGGCTTTGGGAATGGCTGTGGCAAGGGATCTGAACCATGAACATTATGAAGTCGTCCCTGTGATCGGGGATGGGGCTCTTGGGAGCGGCATGGCACTTGAAGCTCTGAACCAGATCGGTTCCGAGAAGCGCAAAGTGATCATTGTTTTCAATGACAACAATATGTCGATCTCGCAGAATGTCGGTGCCCTGACAAAGGGCTTTGCAAGACTGCGTTCAGCAAAGAGCTATACGAACCTGAAGATCAACATGAAGAACGCGCTCACGCAGAGCGAGGTGGGACGCGTTGTATATTCCGGACTGAAAAACGTCAAAGACGCAGTCAGGGAAAATGTCGTCGATGAAGGCATTTTCGGAGAATTCAACCTGGATTACCTCGGACCGGTAGACGGTCACAACATAAAAGACCTGATCCGTGTTCTTTCGGTTGCCCGTCAGCATGATGATCCGTGTGTCGTGCATGTCATTACACAGAAAGGCAAGGGCTATACGCCTTGTGAGACAGATATAGAAGGCTACTGGCACGGTGTCGGGCCGTTCAATGTAGCAACTGGCAAACCTCTGCATGAAGTGCCTCAGGGCTTCCGTTCGTGGTCAGGGATCATTTCCGATGCGCTTCTGAAGCTTGCGGACAGGAATCCGGATATCGTAGCAATCACGCCTGCTATGATCAACGGCAGCGCACTGGATCACTTCTTTGCGAAATACCCGGACCGCAGCTTTGACTGCGGCATCGCGGAAGAGCACGCGGCAACATTCGCCGCAGCACTTGCGAACAGCGGCAAGCGTCCGTTTGTATCTGTTTACAGTTCATTCCTGCAGCGGGCATATGATCAGATCAATCATGATATCTGCAGAATGGATCTGCCTGTCGTGATCGGCATAGACCGTGCAGGCCTCGTCGGCGCGGACGGAGATACGCATCATGGTGTTTTTGATGTCGGTATCTTAAGACCTCTGCCGAATATGATCATCGCCCAGCCGGCGGATGCGGATGAAGCGGAAGATCTGCTGTACACGGCATTCCATCAGGATCATCCGTTTGCGATCCGTTATCCCAGAGGGGAGATGGAGATCAGCCGGAAGAAGATCGGTGAAATGGTTGAGATCGGCTCATGGACAACGCTCTATGAACCCGAGCAGTACAAGATCAGTGTTCTCGCTTACGGACCAGATGCAAAAGTGATCGCTGCCAAAATGCAGATCAATGAAATGCCTGTCAGAGTCATTAACTGCAGGTTCTTCAAGCCGCTCGATGAAGCGATGATCAGGGACCTGGCACAGCGCGGACAGCCGGTCATCATTTACGAAACCGATATGAAAACATCAGGACTCGGCACAGCGATCCTTGAATACTGCTGTGACAACGGACTGAACATCGATATCCGCAGGATCGGTATCAATGACTGCTATGTTTCACAGGGCTCCGTCAACAGACTGAGAAAACAGCAGGGGATCGATCTGAATACACTGTATGATATGATCAATGGCCTGACCGCCTAGAAAGTAGTTTATGATCCAGCATCTCTATATTAAAAACTTTGTTCTCATCAATGAACTGGACCTTGATTTCAATGAAGGATTCAGTGCTTTTACCGGTGAAACAGGAGCAGGCAAATCGATATTGATCGACGCCATCTCTTTGCTGTGCGGTGAAAAGGCAAACAGTTCCATGGTATCTTCCGGATGCGACAGGGCGATCATTGAAGGCACGTTCGACTTCAGCGGAAACACGCAGGCTTTATCTGTTCTGTCTGAAGCAGGTTTTGATACGGATGATGTTGTCGTCTGTACAAGAGAGATCACATCTGCCGGCAAATCAACAGCCAGGATCAACCATCGTGTTGTTACACTGGGCATGCTGAGAGAACTGCTGAGCACTGAGATCGATATTCATAATCAGCGTGACAATGCGTATCTGCTCAACACATCATGTCATATCAGACTGCTTGATGAATATCTGGCTGATTCTGAACTGCTGAAGCAGACACAGGATGCATGGCGTGTTTACCATAACCTGGAAAGCGAAAAACAGAAGATGCTGAAGGAGCACTATGACGAAAGCGATCTTGATTTCTTCCGTCATCAGGTCAATGAGATCGAATCCGCACACCTGAAGCTTCATGAGGATGAAGAACTTGAGGCAAAGGAAAAACAGTACAAGGCTGTCAAATCATCCTTTGAAAAACTCAGCAGGATCCTTGAGATATATGACAGCAGCATCAGCAGTGCGCTCTACGATCTGAACAAGAGCGTTCAGACGCTTCCGGATGAACTGGATCTGGAAGACGCAAAGGCAGCATTCAACGACAGCTATTACGCGATCGATGATGCGGCGGAAAACATCAGACAGGCATTTGATGCGATGGATCTGTCAGAAGAAGATATCAACGAAATGGAATCCCGTCTGTATCAGATCCAGAAGCTGAAGCATAAATACGGCAGAACGATCGCGGATATCTTTGCCAGAAAAGACGAACTCAATGAGCAGATCGAAATGATCTCGCACAGAAATGAATATCTGGAAGAGATCGACAGAAAGATCAGCAAAGCATATGATGCATATCTTGTGCTTGCGCGCAGACTGTCTGATATCAGGAAACAAGGCTGCGGCAGACTGGACGCTCAGATCGCTTCCAACCTGAAGGATCTGATCCTTCCCAATGCTGTCTTCAAGACCGAGATCAGAAACGGCACGCCGGGTCCGGACGGGATCGATGACGTGGAATTCCTTGTCAGCATGAACCTTGGTGAACAGCCGCGTCCGCTTGCAAAAACAGCCAGCGGCGGTGAGCTGTCCAGGCTGATGCTTGGCTTAAAAGTCATATTTACGCATTTACAGGGCATTCAGACGGTCATCTTTGACGAGATCGATACAGGAGTCAGCGGACCGGTTGCGACCGCTATCGGGCTTAAAATGCGCTCTCTTGGCAAAGACTGTCAGGTGTTCGCTGTAACGCATCTTGCACCTGTTGCAGCATGTGCAGCAAGCCATTATTTTGTCAGCAAGCATGAGGAAAGCGACCGTACCCATACCTACGTAAAACAGCTCAGCTATGACGAGATCATAGAACAGCTGGCTGTCATATCATCCGGCTCACTCAGTGAAACAGCCAAGGCTGCCGCACGTGAGCTGTATGAGAGGAATCAGAGCTGATATGGCACATGTATATTTTCATATCGACCTGAATGCTTTCTTTGCCAATGCGGAAGTACTGCTGGATCCGTCTCTGAAAGGACTGCCGATCGCAGTGTCGGGACAGACAAGAAGAAGCGTTATTTCCACAGCATCCTATGAAGCGCGCAAATTCGGCGTGCACAGCGCCCAGCCTGTTGCTGAAGCGCTGAAGCTCTGTCCGCAGCTGCAGATCGTATCCCCGCATTTTAACTGGTACAGAGAGCTCTCAGAGGATTTCATGAATATCATCCGGAGCTATACCGATCTGATCGAACAGGCATCCATAGATGAATGCTACGCGGATATGACGGAAGCCATCAGGAAGTTTCAGTACCCGCTGGATCTTGCCGTAACAATACAGAAGCGTGTATTCAATGAACTCGGCCTGTCCTGTTCCATCGGGGTAGGTCCGAATATGTTCCTGGCAAAGATGGCCAGCGACATGAAGAAACCGATGGGCATTACGGTATTGAGGATCCGCGAAGTTGAAAACAAGCTCTGGCCTCTGCCGATCGCAGACATGCGCGGCGTCGGCAATAAAACAGTGCCGATCCTGGAAGAGATGGGCATACATACGATCGGTGATCTTGCGCTGATCAAGGATCCTTCCATGCTGAGACCGGTATTCGGCAAAAATACCGAGACAGTCATCAGAAGGGCAAACGGTTATGATGACAGGACGATCGTAACGGAATATGATGCCAAGTCCATGGGTGTTTCCGAAACGATGCTTGAGGATATTACGGATTATGATGAGATCAGGGGACTGTTCAGAACACTCTCCAGAAAACTCAGCAAACGTCTGATCGATCATAAAAAGGCAGGCTATTCTTTCTCGATCAGGATCCGCTACTTTGATTTCACATCAGCTGACCGGTCTGTGAAGCTGGATCATCCGATCTTTAAAGCAGATGATCTGTTTGTCCAGGCTATGACGCTGTTTGACAGCAACTGGGATGATGAACCGGTACGTCTGCTCGGCATATCCGTATCTGATTTTTCTTCGGATGCTGCGATGATCTCCCAGCTGGACCTGTTCAATCCCATTGATGAAGCAAAGATGGAAACTTCTCAGGTGCTGAAGGAACTGAACAAAGAGATCACAGGCGCAAAGCTGGTCAGAGCCAGTGAGATATTGAAATAACTATGGAACTGTTGGAAGCTTATCAGGAATACACAACTGATATAACGATAAACAAGGGGATGTCACAGCGAACGATATCCTCTTATTGCAATGATCTGAAGCAGTATATTGCCTGGCTACAGAAGCATGACGTGATGGACACGGATGATATTCAGAGCACGCATATCGAAGACTTTCTGCATGAAGAATCTTCTTATAAGGAAAGTACCAGCATATCCAGAATGGCAGCCAGCATCCGTTCATTCCATTCATTTCTGCAGTATCGGATCGACGCAGAAAATCCGGCTGAATATGTGGAAGTACACCATGGAGAAAAGAAGCTGCCGGTGTTTGCGACAAAGGATGAGATCGATCTGCTGATGGTTTCATTTGATGATCAGGTACCGGATGATATCCTCCATCATGCGATCCTGGAAATGATCTATTCCTGCGGCCTCAGAGTTTCCGAGGCTGTCAGCCTGACCATCAACCGTGTGAATCTGGAGACCGGATTTGTGAGAGTACTGGGAAAGGGCAACAAAGAACGTCTTGTACCGATCCCTGACGGGGCTATGGATATTCTGAAAAAATGGAAGGATATCGTTCGTCCCGTATATCTGGAAAAGAAAACCAACCTGTTTTTTATCAACCGGTTCGGCAGAAAAGTCACTGCACGTTCAGTTGAGCTTCTGCTGAACGAGCAATGCGGCAAAGCAGGTATCCGGAAGCATCTGACGCCGCATAAGCTGCGCCACAGCTATGCAACGCATCTGCTTCAGGGCGGCGCGGATCTCAGAAGCATTCAGGAAATGCTCGGACACTCGGACATCAGAACTACCGAGATCTATACACACGTGCAGAACAGGCAGCTGTTTGATGCATATGCGGGATTTCATCCAGGCAGCAGAGACGATGATCTGCCTGAGATCTCATTCAAAAAGGATCAGAAAAAGCGGTAACAGACAGTATCTCAGTGGGGAATGCTGTCTGTTTTCATATTGTCCGCATAACTCAAATAAAGTTTCACGCAAAGTTTCACAAAATTGAAAATTATCAATTATAATGAAATCAAGAAACCATTAACGGAGGTAATCATCATGGGAAAATTTGCTGTTAAACAGACCAAGACCGGCACAAAATTCAATCTGAAAGCCGGCAACGGTGAGATCATCCTTTCATCTGAAGTATATGCTTCTGAAAAATCATGTCTGAACGGCATTGAGAGCGTTAAGAAGAATGCTCCGATCGCTCCGGTAGAAGATCAGACAAAAGAAGGCTTCGCTGTTGAGAAATGCCCGAAATTCGAAGTTTATACAGATAAAAAGGGTGAGTTCCGTTTCCGCCTGAAGGCAAAGAACGGACAGAACATCGGTGCCAGTGAAGGCTACAAATCGATCAAGAGCTGCCTGAACGGAATTGAGAGCGTTAAGAAGAATGCTGTTGATTCACCGACAGTCAAAGAAGAAGAGTAATAATTGAATTGAATAAAAGCACAGCCGTAATATCACAGATCAGGCTGTGTTTTTATGACGGAGGTTTCACATATGTTTATCAACTATCTGCTGATCGCAGCCGGCTGCATCACTCAGGCGTTCTTCATCAAAACTGAACATGAAGAGAATTATAAAACGGCGGTCTTCCAGAAAGGACTTGCCTCGCTCATGTTTGTTCTGATCGGTGTTCTGGCATGGGTACAGAACGGTGAACAGCCGATCATCCGGACGATCGTCATAGGACTGATCTTCGGAATGGCAGGGGATATCCTGCTCAATCTGAGATTTGTTTATCCCGAAAACGGCAAAAAGATATTTCTGACCGGTATCCTGGCATTCCTGATCGGCCATATCCTCTATCTGAAAGCAATCATACCGTTAAGCGATGGTCCTATGGTACCGACAGTCATCGGTGCGCTGATCGCAGCTGCTCTGCTTGCATATATTTTCAAAACGATGGAAGTGAACATCGCTTACAAGGTATTCGGCGTATTCTATCTTGGCGCTGTGATCATAATGACCTGCATTGCCTTCAGCAACGCTCTGGCTGTTCCTGATGCATTCAGAGTCACGTACGCGATAGGAGCAGTGTTCTTTACGCTCAGTGATATCGTTCTGATCTTCAATACATTCGGGAAAACAACAAAATTCTCTCTCCGCATCACGAATCTTTCCCTGTATTATATCGGTCAGGTAATGATCGCACTCAGTCTTCATTTTCTGTTATAACAATTAATCATCTTATAATTTATACACAATAACAATGTTATTGTTTCTGAATTCTGCACAAAACGGTGTTTTTGACCATGAATACCGTTTTTCTTCTCTCAGCATATCCAAGTTGATCATTGAAAACATATGGATAAGTTCTATATAATCATAACAAAGGTGCAAACGTTCTTGACCGTTCTGCACTGAAAGAAAAGAGGTATTATGCTGAGAATTGCAATTTGCTGCGGAGAAGGCTTTGCATCAGGCTTTCTCGCCAAAAGAATGAATAAAGAGAGTGCTGAAGAAGAACTGGATGATGATGTTTCATTCGTATTTATTCCGTTTATCCAGCTCTATGACCGCCAGGATGAAGTTGATATCGCCATGCTGATGCCGCATGTAGAAACAGCGGCCAAGGATGATCCCAGAGAATACAGGATCCCGTTATATGTCATCCCGTACAAGTTTGCGGCTGAAACAGACCCGGATGTTTATTATGAAGACGCTGAGGACATTCTGAAGCTGGCAAATGGGAAGGGCGGTCTGATTACATTCCCTGATGAACCGATGCATGAACTTGTATCCCGCAACGTGTCTCATCGTTCATTGGCTGAACATCAGAAATAACTGCAGATCATATTCAAACATATCGCATAACGTCTGGATCAATCAGGCGTTTTTCGTTACCTGCAGCAATCCCAGAAAGGGGAGTCACTGATTCAAATCACGTAAATCAATTCTTACTGTATTGCTGAACATCAAACATAGCCGGTATGTCCGGTACATATACAGATTATTCATCAAAAAAACAGATATATGTTAAAAAGGTTATATTCAAATTTGTTAAATTATTAACAAGTAAACAATAGAATATTTCGAAATTTCTTGAATCTATAACAGTTCAGCCGCATCAGATCTTCTTGCCACGTAATTCATTTAAAAGAACGACATTTTCGTCATAGAAATGTTGTATAAAGCGATGCAATGAATATTGCTGTGCGCCAGACACAGCAGAAAACACATCACGTGATATGATCAGCA
>CAMOPG010000052.1:0-14266 GCA_946622165.1 uncultured Erysipelotrichaceae bacterium | reverse complement strand
GGATCGCCTTCGTCGGCGTTGCAGATGACATACTTTTCATCACCGGGCTGGTCTTTTTCAAACTGCCATTTTACACCGGTCGGGAAGCCTGCGCCGCCGCGTCCTCTCAGACCGGACTTCTTCATTTCATCGATGACTTCCTGAGGCGTCATTTCAGTCAGTACTTTACCGAGAGCAGAATAGCCATCCATTGCGATATATTCGGAAATATCTTCCGGATTGATCTTACCGCAGTTTCTCAGGGCAATACGCTGCTGTTTCTCATAGAACTTGATCTTGTCGATGTCGACGATCTTTTCACCAGTTTTGAGGTCTTCATCACTGAGTTCGAGATCCTTGACGACACGGCCTTTGTAGATGTGCTCAGCGACGATACGCTCAGCATCTTCAGGCTTTACATGGCTGTAGAAGATCTTATCAGGATAAACAGCTACGATCGGGCCCTTCTGGCAGAGACCGAAGCATCCAGTCTTGACGACCTTAACTTCGTTTTCGAGTCCGTACTTCTTTAATGCTTCTTCAAAATTTTCAACGATCTGCGCCGAGTTGCTGGCAGAGCAGCCTGTACCGGCACAGGTTAATATATTCATGCGATACATGAATTATGCCTCCCTTTTAGCAGCATCTACGGTGTATTCGTCAACGATCTGACCTTTTCCGATGTGCTCAGCTAAAATCTTATCGGCCTTTTCAGGTGTTACATGAACGTAAGTCGTATGAGACCCATCCTTACCGTAGACTTCTACGATCGGTTCATATACACACATACCGATGCATCCTGTCTGAGTAACAACACAGTTATAGTCTTTCTCTGCTGTTTCTTCGACAAGACGGTTCAGCACCGGACGCGCACCGGCAGCGATTCCGCATGTTGCCATACCGACAACAACTCTGTAATCTTTTCCGCCTTCACGCATCTCGACTTTTTTAAGTGCTTCTTCACGCATTCTTTTCAGATCTTCCAGGCTCTTCATTGTAAGTCCTCCTTCACATGTTCAATCCCTTCGTTAATATAATCCTTCACCCAGAGAAGTATTTCCGGCTCAAGCAGACTGACGCCGTCCAGCATGGCTTTTACTTCGTCGGACTGAAAGATAAAATCTGACTTGTCATTTGAATATTTCAGAACATAGCTGATGTTTTCATCAGCCTGTATGCAGTACATCATCATTTCACCGATATTTCCCAGAGGCGGAGTATCGATCCAGTCTCTCTGAAGCTCGGCTGTGATGAGGGTTCCCGTGCCGGGCCGGCTGTTGATCTCAAAGCGGCCGTTGCACATATCTGTGAGTCCCTTGAAGAAAGCGACCCCCATTCCCACTTTTCTTGTTTTTCTGGTAGTTGTAAACGGATCTGTGACTTTTGCGACAAACTCTTCGCTCATACCCTTTCCATCATCTTCCAGATGTACCTGGATCAGGTTCTCTTTTACGGATTCCGTTATTGTCAGATAGATATGCGATGCGCCTGCGTGGATACTGTTCATCAGCAGTTCCAGTATCTGCATCGCAAGATCTTCCATCATTGCAAATCACCCCACAGTCGTGCAACCGTTTCTTCGGAGATCTCATTGACGGCTTCTGATATGTCGATCAGATTGTGCGCATCTGAATCGATCAGCCATTCCGTTTCATTTTCTTTGATCCACGGATTGCGTGCAAGCACATCTTTGATCTGTTCCGGACGCTTGATCTCAAGTCCGTCATACGGCAGATCCGGCGGAATGAATCCAAGCTGTGTCGTCACCGAATTCTTACGGTCGACAACATGCGCCAGTATTGCTTTTCCGCCTGTCCGGTGTATCTCCTCTACACATTCTTCCAGTGTTGCGGTCAGAGATACGATCAGAAGCTGCGGTTCTTTGCCGATGATCTCGTCATTGGCGTTCATGATCAGCTGGTTTCCGAAGTAATTCTCATCATTCGGAATTCCCGGCATATGCGCATCGATCCATGGCTGCAGAGACAGAGCGGCTTCCAGCCTTCTGTACAGTGCAAGCACATGAACTTCTTCACTGCTTTCCAGTTCTGCTCCGAACAGCATGCCGATTCCGATGTTGCGGGCGGCTTCTGCTGCAGCAGGCAGCTGCTTCGTGGAGTTATGATCCGTCACTGCGATCAGATCAAGTCCTTTGATCAGTGCCATGTTGCATATATTGTTCGGAGTCATTTCGTTTTCAGCACAGGGTGACAGACAGCTGTGCATATGCAGATCATAGAACATCAGACACCCAGCTCTATCAGTTTTCTTGCTGTTTCAAAGACAGGCAGATCACTCTCGATCAGAGCAATGTCTTCATCTTCTGCCCTGGAGATCACATTCTCAGGGAAGTGAGCTCCTTCAGCAAGAATAACGCAGGAGAATTCTCTCAGCACGGCTACGGCGATGACATTGATATGACTCTGCACCGTGATCCATGCCTGATCAGGCTGCCCCTTGCCCATGACCCAGCTCAGCAGGTCACTGCAGTATGCACCCTTGATCTCCTTCGTTACATCAGCATCTTTTGTGACAGGCTTCCATCCTGTCTGCTCAATCAGCTGTTGAATTGTCATCGGATCCTCCTTTGATAGCCGAGAGTATACGGCAATTGCTTAAATCTTTCCTGCCTTTCGCGATCTCCTCTGCCATGATCCTGCACGTCTGCATGCCGCAGGCACTGCAGTCATAACCGGGAAGATGTTCCAGTACTTCGTTGACGCGGTTGAAATACTGCATTTTTTCTTTGAAAGAACGTCCGTCTTTCCGTTCATTGATCACTGTACCGTACAGGTCCTCCAGAGGCAGGTCTGTTACAGGCAGTCTGCGTTTGCCGGTCAGTTCATCAATGTTGTTGCGGTTCAGATAACTATTGCCCCAGAGAAGATGTCCGCCGATGCATCCGTTAAAGCACGGGAACAGATACAGCAGTTTAAACGTATCCAGAAGTCCGAATTCTTCCATATTCAGGATACTGTTGATCTTGTCGTATCCATCAGCGATCAGGTAATCCGGACGCTGCATCATAACAGCCGGATTGCATGACTGCAGACCTTCTCTGCATAGCGTGACATCGATCTTCCCCTTTTTCATGTTCTGCTTGATCTTGGGGAATATATCGACCAGTGCTACAGCATGATCAGTTTCATAATGCTGTCCGCCGTACGGGTATTTCGCAAGTGTCAGCTTTGACTCACACTCGCAGAACAGGAAGATTCCGATCTTGTCTCCGTTGGGGCGTTTTCTGATCTGCCGGGCCATGATCTCGCTCGGATAATTGAGCGGTATCATATGCTCCATCAGCATCGGATATGTTGTCTCAACAAGACGGTTGACAACTGGACAGAAGGAAGCGATTCCTCCGCCCTCTTCCATTTCCGATGCGATCCGCCATGTTTCTTCCATCAGCTGACCTTCCAGCGGTGAAAGATCAACTACTTCGTCAAATCCAAGAGATTTGATCGCATAAAACATTTCTTCAGCTTCTTCAATGCTCGAGCAGCTGCTGCTGAGCGAGCTCGGAAGCATACATACGGTATATTCGTAGCTTTCAATATCATCCAGCGTGCTTCCCTGAGCGATGAGTCCCCTGCTGTGACATGCTCTGATGCACTGACCGCAGTTGATGCAACGCTCCTGATTGACATGGATCCGGCTCTTTTCCATTGTCAGTGCGGATGTCGGACATGCTTTGACGCATTTCAGACACTTGACGCACCTGGATAAGGTATACGTTACTGCAGATTTCCGATTCATTCTTCAACCCTGAATGTGAGGAAAATACTTGTACCGGCCGGAGATGATTCGATCGTGAATTCATCTGATACACGTTTGATGTTCGGAAGGCCCATGCCCGCTCCGAATCCCAGTTCTCTTGCCTTTTTGCTGGCGGTTGACCATCCCGGTGTCATGGCTTTTTCCAGATCCGGGATACCGGGGCCGTTGTCCTGGAAGATCAGATGGATCATTCCATCTTCTGTTACATCCAGATAAACGACTCCGCCCCAGGCATGAATGATCATATTGATCTCTGCCTCATAGGCTGCTACTGCGATCCGGCGCATGACTTTCGGATCAACTCCAACCTGCTTCAGGGTAGACTTGATCTGACTGGATGCCATACCGGCATTTGCATAATCGTCACGCTCAACGCGGAATTCCTTCTGAAGAATCTTGTTCATGATATTGAACCTAATCCCTGTCCATACAGGATACCGCATGTTTCATACATCGTATATGTTGTAGTAAACAGGTTGATATCCATACTCTGAGCCATCATCAGATCAGCCCCTGCCAGTTTCTTTCCGCGGACAAACAATACTGTTTCAAGATCCAGCATTTCCGCGGTGCGCAATACCTGCGCATTGCACAGACCGGTGATCAGAATCGTGTGCTCAAATTCATCCTGAATCAATGCCAATGCGTCTGACATCAGGTCACTGGCGAACGCAGCTTTATAATCTTTAGTCAGACGTTCTTCATTACTGACCACCAGGGGTTCGGCATGCACTGCCCTGATGATGTCGCTGCACAGCATGATCAGGCCTGTCCTGTAACTTCAGTACTCTTGATCTGAGAGATCTCTTTTTCGAGTTTAGCAGGTGTGCAGCTGCCGATAACCTTGCCGTCAATGACGACTACCGGAGCAAGTCCGCATGCACCGAGGCATCTTGTTGCGTCAAGAGAGAATAAACCGTCATCACTTGTTTTGTTGATCTGAGCGCCTGTCAGGTCGATCGCACGATCGATGAGTGCCTGGCTTCCTTTTACATAGCAGGCTGTACCGAGACATACGTTGATGACATGCTTTCCTTTCGGATTTGTTGTGAACTGGGCATAGAAATTGACAACGCCGAATACTTCAGCAGGACTGGTTCCCGTTGCTTCAGCAATCTTTGTCATTGCTTCAAACGGAATGTAGCCAAAGTAGTCCTGAACTTCATGCAGCATGACAATTACGGGTCCCGGCTCATCTTTATGAGCCGCAACGATCTCGTCCAGTTTCATGAGTGATGCTAAATTCAGTTTCTCCATCTTTGTTCCTCCTTCTTTCTATACAGGATCAGCAGATCAAACAGCTGATCCAAAAGAATCGATATGATAATAATGACCACAGTCCAGGCAATCAGTCTGTCTGTCTGCAGATACAGTCTGGCATAGGACATCTGTCTTCCGATGCCGACCCTGACCTGACCGATCACTTCAGCCATGACTCCTACCTTAAACCCCATGGAAGCGGCAGTTTTTCCGGTAGTCAGGACTTCTGTCAGGATCAGAGGCAGTGTTCTGTATCTGAGTTTTCCGAGGAATGATTCACGATAGATCGATCCGACATCTTTCAGTGAAGAATCCTCCTGGTCCATTGCGTTGATAAAACTGTTGTAGAAAACAGGAAATAAAATCATAAAACTGACTGCAGAGACTGCTCCTTCTGAACCAAGCCAAATGATCGCGATAATAATGTAGCTTGCATTGGGGATCGTTTTGGTCAGAACATGGATCGGCGTGAATATTGATCGCATAGCGGGACTGTAGTCAGATAATATGCTGAATATCATGGCACATACCATTGAGATCAGAAATCCTTTTGCAACACGCAGTGTAGTCATCAGTACGGAAGTATAGAGTACTTCTGATCTGAGGAGTCCGAGCAGGTATGAACCTACCTGCGCAGGATATGGGATCAGGATATCATTTCCAACAGCAGCAGCCATCAGATGCCACAGAAAGATCAGTATGAAGACTGTAATCAAGCCGGTTCTTTTCGCCATACAAACCCCTCTGCCACACGCTGACATTATATCATGTTAACTGCAAGTTCAAACTTGTGCAACATGATATTTTTGAAAAAAAACCCTGATTCCGTCAGGGTTTTGCGGACTTACTTAATGACTGCAGTTTCGCTGCTTTCAATGCCGAACAGACCGAGGAATTTGTCGAGCTGTTCAACACATTCAGAAGCTTTTACGACTGAAACACCCATTCTGTCCCAGACTTTTCCGACGATTGCGGAATTGGGTACGCCAAGTGTTTCTGCACCGATCGCATCGATATCAGCAATGACATCTGCCTTATCGCTGGCTGCTGCTTTTTCAGCATAAGAAGCCATTTCAGCGATCATAGCGTCATACAGATCCTTGTTTTCTTCATAGTCTGCTGAACGAACATACAGACCTGCCTGAGGATATCCGTCTCCCCATGCTTCCTGAAGGTCAACTACGATCTTGTATTCTTTGCCGGATTCCTTTGCTTTTGCAATTGTAGCTGTAGCAGCCGGTTCAGCAAGCAGAGCACCGTTTGCCTTGTCGGACAGCAGAGCTGCCTGTGCATCAGTTACTGAATCATACCATGTTACATTTGCAGCAGGCTCCGGATACAGTGATTTGAATACGAGTCCGCCGACAGCATTTTCACCGAAGAGAGCAAGTTCAGCATCAGCGTTGTCAATGATGTTCTCATCGTCAGCAACGATATACATATTGCCCCATGTAACAACAGCAAGCATTCTGTAGTCTGTCTTGCCTGCTGCAGCAAGCTTTACGCCAAGGTTTGTCGGAGCTACGATAACATCGAATTCAGGTTCCGGATTGACCAGAGCTGCCTGAAGATTTTCAGGACCGTTGACGATCTGTGCATTCGTGTTGCCCTTGAGTATCGGCAGCAGTGACAGAGACGGTGCTCCCATCGGAGCGATGATCTTCAGTTCGCTGAAGTCATATGATGTTTCTTCGGGTGCTGCAGTTTCGATTGTTTCAGCAGTTGCTTCTGCTGTGGCTTCAGCTGTTGCTGCAGCTGTTTCTTCAGGTGCTTTGGCACCGTTGGAACATCCTGCAAGCAGCAGCGCACTTAATACAATAGCGCTGAATTTTTTCATTTCTTTCCTCCTGAACAGGCATTACACTGCCTGCAACGTATCCTATTGTACACTAATGAAAATATATATCAATAGTTTGATAATTTATTAACAAATGTAAGCCCTTACTGAGTAATATACTCAATGAAACAAAGCAGCTGTATAGAAAAAGCCGTGATCTGTGTTCCTGATAGAACCTGCACGGCTTGATGATTATGCTGCTTCCCTTTCCTGACGGTATTTCTTTTCGCAGGCTGTTTCCCCGCCTTTGCTGTGATGGTTTTCGATACAAGCATCACATTTTCTGTAATTCGGGCATCCCGCTTTTTCCCCTCTCGGACAAGGGCACTTCTCAGCATTGTAAAGATACTCCGGTCTGTTTTCTGTAGTTGTCATATTGTTCTCCCTGTATAAGTTATTCTCCTGTATAAATTATACTCTGACATGATCATTTTATGCTTTCAAAAGTACGCAGCCTTCAGACTGAAAAACCGGATCAATGATCCGATAGAATTCATCTTTTCATGATCCGGTTTATCGATTATTCAGTCGGGAACATTCTGGCGGCAGAAACAGCCAGCTTCCATCTGTCATACAGATGTTCAGACTTTTCCTTTTCCATGGAAGGCTCATATGTTTTTGAGCTTTCATCGGATGTTTCGAGTTCGTCTGTATCTTTCCAGAAGCCTACTGCCAGGCCTGCCAGATGAGCAGCTCCCAGAGCAGTAGTTTCAACGTTTACTGGACGTATGACATTGCACTGAAGAATGTCGCTCTGGAACTGCATCAGATAATCGTTCATAGCAGCACCGCCGTCTACCTTCAATGTTTCAATTGACGTATCGCAGTCCTGTTCCATCGCAGAGATGACATCTTTTGTCTGGTATGCCAGAGATTCCAGAGTTGCCTTTGTGATATCTTCAGGTGTTGTTCCTCTGGTGATCCCGAACAGTGCGCCTCTGCACTTATCGTCCCAATACGGAGCACCAAGACCGACAAACGCAGGTACCATGATCACGCCGGAATCTGTTGTGACAGACTCAGCCATCTTCTGTGATTCAGAAGACTTTTCAAAGAACTTCATCTGATCGCGAAGCCACTGTATTGCAGAACCGGCAACAAATACTGAACCTTCAAGGGCATAGCAGATCTTTCCGCGGTATCCCCATGCGATCGTTGTGACAAGGCCGTTTTCGCTTCTGCGCGGTGTAGTGCCTGTGTTCATCAGCAGGAAGCATCCCGTTCCGTATGTATTCTTTGCCATGCCTTCGCGGAAACAGTTCTGTCCGAACAGTGCAGCCTGCTGGTCGCCTGCTACACCGCAGATCGGAACTTCCTGTCCGAAGAAATGATAAGGCACTGTTGTGGCAAAGATGCCGCTGCTTTCTTTGACTTCCGGCAGCATGCACATAGGAATATTCAGCATTGCGCACAGTTCTTCATCCCACTTCTGCTCAAAGATGTTGTAAAGCATCGTACGGGAAGCGTTGCTGTAATCCGTAACATGCGCTTTCATGCCGCTCAGACACCAGATCAGCCAGCTGTCGATCGTTCCGGCAAGCAGCTGCCCTTCTTCCGCAAGCTTCTGTGCACCTGGTACATGATCGAGCATCCATCTGATCTTCGTTGCTGAGAAATACGGGTCGATCTTCAGACCTGTCTTCTCAGTTACCATCTTTTCATATCCGTCTGCTCTGAGCTGATCACAGATATCGGCCGTCTGTCTGGACTGCCATACGATCGCATTGCAGATCGGCAGTCCGGTGCTTCTGTTCCAGACAACTGTTGTTTCACGCTGGTTTGTAATGCCGATGCCTGCTACCTGCGAAGGCTGGATGCCGGAATTCTGCATGCACTGCGCCATGACTGCCAATACGGAAAGCCAGATCTCATTTGCGTCATGCTCGACCCATCCGGGCTGAGGGAAATACTGCTTGAATTCCTTTTGGGCAACACCCACGATGTTTGACTGATGATCAAAAAGAATTGCTCGGGAACTGGTCGTTCCCTGGTCAATCGCCATGATATATTTTTCCATTTTATCAGCACTCCTGTTACTTCCATTATCAGATTTGATTCCGATTGACGCAAGCAAAATCAGTCAATAACATCCTTCTTTTATATTTGGAGCATATCGTCAAAAGAAATACACGTGATCATGCTCTGCAAACAAAAACCATGTACCGCATGGTACATGGCATGTTCTGCTTACTTCAGAAGACGGCGGATCTTTCTGCCGTATCTTTCACGTTCTTTCGGTGTGCAGTTGGAGATCTGTGTCAGAAGCTCATAAATATCAAGCTTCCTGTTTGTGCTGTAGCTCTTTTCAAGCTCTACCAGTCTTACTACATCGTTCAGACTCGCACGGAACTGATCTTCTGTTTCCTGCAGACCGTTGGCGATGATCTCATCATACACTTTAACGATCTCTGCTCTGCTTTTATTGCCGATAGCCATTTCTGATACCTCCCGGGTCCTTAAAGGAATAATTCCTGATTATCCTGCGGCACTACTGTAATTGTAGTGCGGGAATTGACACATGTATCGATCATTGATTCATAATCGAATTTTGCTTCAAAGGATGCAGCCTTCTCACTGTTCGGCTTTGTGACGGGGTTCTTCGGGTCAAAGATCGTGCAGCAGTCTTCAAACGGAAGGATCGATGTTTCATATGTACCGATCTTTCTTGCAAGATCAATGATCTCGACCTTGTCCATGCAGACAAGCGGTCTGAGGACCGGCATGCTGATCGTTTCATTGATGCAGGCGATGCTTTCCAGCGTCTGGGAAGCGACCTGGCCGACACTTTCACCTGTACCGATCACAATGCATCCCTGTTCCTTGGCGACACGTTCTGCGATCCTGTACATCATACGGCGCATCAATGTGACAGCGTACGGGTCACCGGCAGCTTTATAGATCTCCAGCTGAAGATCCGTGAATTCGATCAGATGAACCTTCATCTGTCTCTGGTAGACACTGACCATTGACGCAAGATCCAGTACCTTCTGCTTAGCCTGATCTGATGTGTACGGAGGAGATGCGTAATGGATCGCTTCCACCTCGATGCCCCTCTTCATCAGTTCAAATGCTGCGACCGGTGAATCGATTCCGCCGGAGAGCAGAAGCAGGCACTTGCCGTTGATGCCGGCAGGATATCCGCCGAGTCCGGGAATCTTTTCACTTGTGATATACGTATTTTCCTTCTGTACTTCTACCTGTATTGCCAGGTCAGGATCATGCACATCGACTTTCAGATCGGTGTTCTTCAGGATCACTGCTGCGCATGCACGGTTGATCCCGTCTGAATTCAGAGGGAATGTTTTGTCGTGTCTGCGTGTGATCATCTTGAATGTTTTGGCGTTTGATTCCTGTGCGATTCTCAGACAGGTATTCTGTATATCTTCAAGGCTGGAATTGATCTTTTCCGTGAATGAGAATGAACTGATGCCGAATACTTTTCCGAGCTTTTCACGGATCTCACCGGGATCAGCACCGTTCAGACGGATATAGATCCTGTCATGTGTTTTCTGAAATTTCAGATCATGATAATCCCTCAGCATATAGCGGATATTATCAAACAGTTTCTTGATGAAGTCTTTCCTGTTTTTTCCTTTTGTACTGAGTTCTCCGAATCTGATCAGTACGGTATCATAATTCACCATATTTATCCGTTATCTCCTTTAATGTATGGATCAGTTCCCTGATTTCCTGTTCTGTATTATGCCTGGACATGCTTACTCTGATACAGGAGGAAGCTCTTGCATCTGAGAAGCCCATTGCCTGCAGTACATAACTCGGATTATTGGAATGCGCTTCGCATGTACTTCTGGCTGAGACCATGAATCCTGCCCTGTTCAATGCGTTCTGCATGACTTCACTGGGTATTTTCTCATAGGAGAAGCTGACAGTACAAGGCAGTCCGTCTTCCGGGCTGTTGATCTCCATGCCGTCGATCGAACGCAGTCCTTCGATCAGAATGTCATGCAGTTTCTGAATATGTTCCCTGTTCTTTGATTCACGTTCCAGGGCAAGACGCAGCGTTCTGGCAAACATCATGTTGACCTGTGCATTGCTTGTGCCGCCGCGAAGTCCGCCTTCCTGTTCACCGCCGTTGATCAGCGGTTCAAACGGTACATGCGTCTTTTTGACCAGGATACCGCTGCCCTTCAGGCCTTCCAGCTTATGGGCAGATAACGAAGCCAGATCAATGTTCTCAAGGCTCACAGGCATTTTTCCGACTGCCTGGGTAATATCGCAGTGGAAGAACGCATGGGAATGCTTTTTCACATATTCTGCAGCTTCTCTGACAGGGTTGACTGCTCCTGTTTCGTTATTGACCAGCATGATGCTGACGAGCGCTGTATCATCGCGAAGCGCATGCTTCAGATCATCGATCCGTATGGAACCCTTCTCAGTGACCGGCAGATAGGTAACATCATATCCGAAAACACGTTCCATCTGACGGCAGGCATTCAGGATGCTTGAATGCTCGATCTGCGTTGTGACGATATGTTTTTTTCCGGGCTGCGCAAAGCATACGCCTTTGACAGCAGCGCTGTTGGATTCACTTGACCCGGCAGTAAAAATGATCTCATTGCTCTTAACACCCAAAAGCCCGGCGCAAGCGCTGCGGGCTTTTTCAAGCATTCGGCTGATCTCAGCTCCTTCGTCATACAGTGATTCCCTGTTCACATAATAACGGTCAAGCAGCTGTTTGTAGGCACTCAGTACCTCCGGGTCGATATTCGTGGTACTTGCGCTGTCAAGGTAGATTCTACGCTGCACTCTTGGCATTCTCCTTGATCATATTCTCATAATTGCCCGGATGGATCTTTTCAATCGTTCCGATCGCAATGGACAGAGCCTGTGTATATTCTCCGTTTCTGAAGCAGAGCTCGGAACGGGTCAGCTCAGAGTCGATATCGGAATATGTAGAACGGTAACGGTTTCCGAATACGATCGTATTTTCGACCATGGCAACGGTAGCGACAACATTGTTGACATTGTTGTACAGCTTATAGATGAAGTCGATTGCTTCTTTCAGTGTCGAATTCAGAAGCTGTACATTCAGCGGTGTATCGCCGATCAGTGACTCAAGGGAATGAATGTATCCGTTTGCACGGTTCATATCTTCTTCATACTGCTCGGAAATAGAAGGAAGCTTGTATTTTCTGATCTTGACCTGCATCTGGTTCATGATGACCTGCAGCTTCAGGAGCTGCTTCTTTGCGCGGTCTTCATCACCTGTTGCACTGTCGATCTTGTTCTTCATGTCAACGAGACTTTCGTTGCATCCGCTGATTGAACTGTTCAGTTCATTCAGAGCTGCAAGCACTTCACTGGCCGGTGTTTCCTTAGCTTCGTAGATCTTGAATACTTCAGGCTTTCTGGCAACCAGTTCATTCAGGGCTGCAACTTCCTGCTGAATATTGTCATCCAGTCCTTCCAGACCGAATCTGACTGACATCTTCTGATACTGTTTCTGGACATATTCAGAATTCTGCTGTGCTTCTTCGAAAAGCTTGTCGGTAGCTTCAGCGACTTTTCTGACTTCTTCCATGCAGTCGCATTCTGAATGGATCTGTGTATCCATTTCCTTCAGCTGTTCTTTATAATTCTCAAGATGATAAGCAACCTCTGATGTGTCACCGCCCTTGATCGCAGCAAGATCTTCTCTCAGGCTGTTGTTGATGTCAGCGCATCTGCGTTCAATATTCAGGTGCTTGAGATAAACGCCATTCTTGCGGCTTTCAGAATATTCGGAATATACAGACTGCATCAGCTGAGGGATCACGCCGGCAATGTCTTCCAGAAGTGTTGGAAGATTGTCGATCATATCTTTCAGAGAAGCCATGGAAGACTTGATATTGACGAGCTCGGCTTTTGCCTTGCCGAAATCAGAGGCATACATCCATTCCTCAAATGCGGAGAACATGCGCTCTGTATCGGAGATCCTCTGTTCAACAGTCGGCCATACCTGTGAAAGGCGGCTGCTGTTTTCCTGTGCTTCTGATTTCAGTTCACGGAACTGATTCTTCAGTACGGTTACTTCTTCACGCTGTGCAGTCTCTTTTTCAAGGATCGTATCAAGGAATTTATCCAGGTCGGATACCTGCTTTTCTCCCAGTGCAACACTGGCCTTCAGATCGGACAGATTGTTCTTTGCTTTTCTCAGCTTGCCTACCAGGATCGCATCTTCTGTTTCAGCAAGTGTCTGGGACATCTGACGCAGATTTGCCTGTGCCTTATCAAAGTCATCCTTTGTCTGAGCAACTTTATTCATTGCGTCCGGATCGACTCTGCTGATGGCAACAGCCTTGTTCAGCTTAAAAGAAAGCGGAACACTCTTGATCGAGTTGTATTTGACTTCAAGTTCCTGAAGCTGTTTTCTATATTTGTTGGAGCGGAGCTTTTGTACGATAAACCATAAAATCAGCAGAACTACAAGTACTGCGATCGCTATAATCACTCTGATATCAGATAAAATTTCTTTAACATTGTCCATAATCAGTACCGCCTTTTTAATACCAGTATATTTTACCACATATCAAACTATTCATAATCACTAATCATGCTCCATTTCATGAAACCTTCACATTAAGATTGAGCAGAAATCAATCAATAACAACGTTATTAAGTGTTCAGAGAAAAGAAACGGTGCATTCCGCATGCACCGCTTACGTTACTCCTGATTCTGTTTGTTTTCTTCCTGCTCATGGATCTGGGCAATGATCTCATCGATATGTCTGCCGTTTTCCATCGCTGTATCCAGTTTGAATGTCAGCTCAGGTGTGCGGCGGATATCAAGCATCTGGGATAATTCGGAGCGGATAAATCCCCTCGCCCTGTTCAGCGCTCTCAGTCCTGCCTGTGCTCTCGGTGACTTGCCGAGGAATGTGCAGTAAACTGTCGCGTAACTGTGGTCACTTGATACCTTGACATCCGTGATCGTGACAAATCCGACATCAGGATCCTTCAGCTGGAACTGAATGATATCGGAAATATCCTTGCGGATAATGCCCTCAAGCCGTTTCTGTTTGATGCTTGTCACGGTTATGCCTCCTGGGCAACTTCCTGCTCCTGATAAGCTTCGAGTGTATCACCGACTTTGATGTCATTGTAGTTGGCGATCGTAATACCGCATTCATAGCCGGTAACGACTTCCTTGACATCGTCCTTGAATCTTCTGAGTGATCCGAGCTTGCCGGTATAGACAACGATACCGTCACGGATCAGACGGATTCCGCAGCCGCTGATCAGCTTGCCGTCGGTGACCATGCAGCCTCCGATCGTACCGATCTTGGATACCTTATATGTCTCACGGATCTCTGCCTGTCCGATAACGACTTCAGCATATACCGGAGCAAGCATACCCTTCATGGCATTTTCCATTTCCTCGGTAGCTTTGTAGATAATGTTGTGGAGACGGAT
>CAMOPG010000051.1:0-14379 GCA_946622165.1 uncultured Erysipelotrichaceae bacterium | reverse complement strand
GTTATGGGAGGTGATGCAATCGGTGCTTTGGGAAGTTCGGGAAACAGTACAGGACCGCACTGCCACATTGAGATCTTCTACCTCGGCAGCGCTGCTGACTTCACTAACTATGCCCAGACATGGAACGGTGACTTCTCATTCGGATGCGGATGGGGTTCGGCAGCCTTGAACAGACTCTGTGAAAACGGTGCAGGAGCACCATGCAGGGTAAGACCGGAAAGCATATACGGAGGCTAAACAGATCAAACGGTACTCAAAACGGGTGCCGTTTTATTATTTTTGAATTTTCTTGTGACCTGCCATGCATAAATTCCGTGTATCAGTATGAAGGCAGTATTTAGCCTGGAGGTGAATTATGAACATTACTCTCAATCACAGCAGCCGTACAGCTGAAACACCGCAGGGAACAGTTCATCTGACTCCCCGGGAATTCGAGATCCTTGATTATCTGATCGATCATTCCGGTAGTTGCGTTTCACCGGAAGAACTGTATCAGTATATCTGGCAGGCAGTCCCGTTTGAATGCCGTCCTGTGATCGCAGTACATATCAGACATATCAGGGAAAAGATCGAACATGATCCCTCCCGTCCGGAGTTTGTGAAAAGACGCTGGGGCAGGGGATATCAGTTCGTTAACGCATAGCATCATAGAAAGTATTCTGCAGACAACAAAAAAGCGCTCAGACAGAAATGTTTGAGTGCTTTGTTCATACATGGGATTAACCGTGCGTTATTTTAGAAGCTTGGCGATGTTCTTGGCAAGCTTCTTTTCATCCTGCTGTTTCTGGATCGCTTTGACTGTGCTTCTGCCGAACTCCTTGATGCCGTTCTCCTCAGAATCCTGATAGAACTCATTAGCCAGGCTCAGCAGAACCATGATCGGCACGACTTTTTTGACTGTGGAAACAATACTGTTGACCATAGCAGTAACCTTGCCTGCTTTTTCACTGACATCAGCAACCCTCGTTGACATCTGTTCAAGAGGCTGTTTCAGATCACCCAATGCTTTCAGGAGGGGCATGGCTTTGACAACAGTCATTACCAGGAAAATGATCAGCAGTACGATCGCTGCATAAAATATATAAAAATTAAACGGAAACAAATTAATATTCATAATCTTCACCCGAATTCATTTTATAACAAAAAGAGCGCATTTACACATGAATCATGAATGTACACAGCAAAATCAATGAAATAATTTCGTGGAACTGCTTGATATCAGTCCGTATATTAAAGTACCTGAGAAAAAGCAGAATGATACTCAGAAGTTCAATGAAGGAGGCAGCCTGATGAAACACATGAACAAACATGTATCAAATACATAAACGTCTGCATCAACAGCAGCAGTCCGTTATCTTGCGATAACAGAAAATGAATCACAAATACCAGAAATAACTTTTACAAATATGCAAAAACGGACTGACCATACGGTGAGGCACCATCGGAATCGGTCAGTCTTGGAATCTCAAGCCTGCGGAGACAGCTATGTCGGGCATTGCACGCAATGCAGTTACCTGTCGATGAAGCAGGAAGCTGGTTCAGTCGGAGATGTGTTGGATCACAGCCTGTGACAGAGGTTTTCCGAAAAATGTTAGCAGCCTCGTATATTATGAGGTATAATGCTTGACATGAACTGGCCTGTTAGAATAGTTGCCGTGAGTGATAATCACGGTCTGGAGGAGCCGATCGTCAGGATACGGCAGGTATATTCAAAAGAAGCTGACTATTTCTTTCATCTTGGAGACAGTGAGTTTCCTAAAAGAATGCTTCATGGATATGCCTGTGTGAGAGGAAACAATGACTATTACGGTGATCTTCCGGAATATCTGACCATCCAGATCGATAAGTACAAGATTTTGCTGTGCCATGGACATCATGATATGTACTGGCGCAATGTTGCACCGCTCGTTAAGCGGGCAAAGAACATGGGCTGTCAGATCGTGTTTTTCGGTCATACACACATATATACGGAAATTGAATCGGACGGTATCATTCTGCTCAATCCCGGGAGTATCCGTTATAACCGTGACGGTTCAAAACCGACCTATATGATCGTCAATTTGTACGAAGATCATATAGAAACGAAAAGAATGGAATATGAAATGCTTGAAATCAGAAAACACTTCTGATATTATAGTTTCGCTGTCCTGGTAGCTCAGTTGGATAGAGCACTCGCCTTCTAAGCGAGTGGTCGCGGGTTCGAATCCCTCCCAGGACGCTTTTTTCTTTATATGAGAGGTTATTATGAGCAGCTACTATGATGAGATCCTGGATGAGATCAGACAGCTGACAAAAAACGGCGAAGCTGACGAAGCACTGTTCCTGATCAGGAAAGAACTGTCGATGCCGTATATTCCGCCTGATATAGAACAGGAACTGAGAAAGCTACAGAAAGACGCTGTTTATGCAAAGACCGAGAAGAACGAATCACACGAAAAGTCTGCAGATGATCTGCTGAGAATGCTGGGAGGGAATCCTGCCAGCCAGCTGACTGCAGCACAGCAGCTTTCTGACAGAAATCTGCGCACATACATTTCCGATCTCAAAGCATATCTCAGGAATGATCCTCTTCCGGAAGCAGCCGCGCTGCTCATAGATGCAATCGCTGAACAGGAAATACAGGAAGAATTCGAGATCGTAAAGGACGGTATGGAATATACCTTCTGGGGCGATGCGGTGACGCCTGTCAGCAAAAGCCCGGGCTTCCGTGAAGCGCTGAGCATGCTCGATGATCTGATCGGTAAAGATCCGGCAATGCTGGAAATGGCAAGATCAGTACTTGTGCATCAGGCATATTTGTATCTGCCGCTGTCATATGAAACAGAAGAAGCATCTTTCATTGCACTGGAAGCGATCCGTGAAGTCAGTGAACTGATGGATGACGGCAATACATACCGCAGGGCAGAACAGGTCGTAAAATCAAGATCTTAACGCATAAAAAGCGGAAACACATATCAATGAACGCATCACGAAAAGTGATCTTCTGTAAAAACCATAGAATTTTAGCAGTCAGCTGTTGACAGTGCTAAAATCATTGTGTATGATTTTAGCAGGTTTCAGGTGCGAGTGCTAAATGAAAACAGATATCGCTGTTAAAAGTGTAGCAGTTCATGACGAAGTTTGTTATACTCTAACAGGTAATTATAGATGAAAGGAGCTTCAACAAATGTCAACTTGGACACTGAAAGAGAATTCAACCGGCGAGCTTGTCGCTAAAGTAGAGGGAGAGGTCTGGACAAAGGCTTGTGATAAGGCATTCAACAAGATCGCAAAGACGATCGAACTGCCCGGATTCAGAAAAGGAAAAGCACCCAGAAAGATGCTTGAAAAAAGGATCCCCAGACAGCAGGTATATTACGAAGCAGTCGATGCAGTCGCAAATGATGTACTGCAGGCAGAAGTAAAAGCAAACAATCTGGAACTGGTCGCAAGACCCGAACTGGATCTTGGAACATTGAACGATGAATGCGCAGAACTGATCTTCAAGCTTACAGTCAAGCCTGAAGTCAAGCTCGGCGAATACAAAGGACTCGACTACAACATGGGAGATACAACGGTAACGGATGAGGATTTCGATAAAGAGATCAACCGTATGCGTGAACAGTATTCCGACATCGTTACAAAAGAAGGCCCTGCAGCAATGGGTGACACAGTCAACATTGATTATAAGGGATTCAAAGGCGATGAAGCATTCGAAGGCGGCTCCGCTGAAGGATACAAGCTTGTGCTGGGCAGCGGAAGCTTCATCCCCGGATTTGAAGAGCAGCTGGTCGGTGTAAAGGCAGGAGATGAAAAAGAACTGAACCTGAAATTCCCCGAGGATTACCATGCAGAAGATCTTGCCGGCGCAGATGTTGTGTTCAAGGTAAAGGTCAACGAAGTTACAGAAAAGGTTCTTCCTGAACTGGATGATGATTTTGCACAGGATGTCAACGCTCCGGGCGTGGAAACAGTTGATGATCTGAAGGCACTCGTCAGAAAACGTCTGGAAGACAGCAAGAAACAGGTTGCTACAAGAGAAGCAGATGAAGATCTGTTCAGACGTGTCAGCGACAACGCTGAAGTCAATATCCCTGAAGTCATGATCGAGGACGAGATCCAGAATCATGTACAGCAGCTCCAGTCACAGCTGCAGCAGTACAACATGTCTCTGACAGGTTATCTGCAGATGATGGGACAGACAGCTGAACAGTTCAAAGAAAGCTTCCGCGAGGAATCCGAAAAATCCGTTAAGATGCGCCTCGTACTCGAAGCGATCGGAAAAGCTGAAAACCTGGAACTGACAGAAGAAGAGATCGAAAAAGAATATCAGAATCTGTCAGAAATGTATCAGATGCCGGTTGAACGCGTCAAAGAACTCGTTGACCGTGACATGCTGATGACAGACATCAGATCCCAGAAGGCATATGACTTCGTCAAGAAGTCCGCTAAGGGCGTGCCTGAAGAGGAACCTGAAACACCTGCCGAAGCACCTGCTGAAGCAGAATAAAAATCGGAATTTAACAAAATAAGACGCCCGGCGTCTTATTTTATCCAAATGGGTTATTGTTTATCGATAACAGGAGGTACTCAATGAGTAATGAATCTATTGTAAGAGTTCCTGTCGTTGCAACGAGAGGGATTATCCTGTTCCCCGGTCTCGATTCAATGATCGAGGTCGGCCGTACTAAATCGATCAATGCTGTGAACACGTCCTCACAGTCATATGATTCGATGGTTTGGGTCGTATGCCAGAATGACATCATGGTCGATGATCCGAAAGAAGAAAACCTTTTCCGCACCGGAACGCTCAGCAAGATCAAGATCGTCCGCCGCAAGGAAGGATTTATGCGCGTAACATTCACGGGAATGAAGCGTGCAAGACTTGTCAGGCTTGACAATAACAGCGATATGATGATGGCTGATATCGAAGTCCTGAATGATATCCAGGGCAACCAGATGGAGGAGATGGCACTTGTAAAGCGCATCATTTCCGAATTTGAACGATTCAGCAATCTGAGCAGTTCATTCCCTGCAGAAGTCATTTCCCAGCTGACACGCGGCGTTTCCGCAATCACGCTGACAGACCAGATCTCACAGTATTTCCCGATGGATACATCCGTCAGACAGAAGCTTCTGGAAACACTGGATGTCAACGAAAGAATGCTGATGATCATTGCCGAGCTTGAAAAACAGCAGCGCTTCAGCCAGATCGAAGCAACGATCAATGACAGGGTGAAGGAACACATCGACGATGGCCAGAAGGAATACTATCTGAGAGAAAAGCTGAAGGCGATCAAAGAAGAACTCGGCGATACGACCAGCATGTCCGATGACACGGAACAGATGCGGGAAATGATCGAGAAAAACCCGTATCCGGAACATGTCAAGGAAAAGGCAAGAGAAGAACTGAGACGCTATGAAATGCTGCCTCCGGGATCCGGAGAAGCTTCTGTTTCCCGTACGTATCTTGACTGGCTGCTGAAAGTTCCCTGGTGGCAGTGCACAGAAGACAATGAGAATCTGAAGGAAGTCAAACAGATCCTGGATGAAGATCATTACGGCCTGAAAAAGGTGAAGGAACGCATCATGGAGTACCTCGCAGTCAAACAGATGACGGGCAATCTGAACAGCCCGATCCTCTGCCTTGTCGGTCCTCCGGGTGTCGGCAAAACATCACTTGCCAAGAGTATTGCAAGAAGCCTTGACAGAAAATTCGTCAAGATGAGCCTTGGAGGAGTCCGTGACGAAGCTGAGATCAGAGGTCACAGAAGAACATATCTCGGATCACTGCCGGGACGCATCATTCAGGGCATGAAAAAGGCAGGCGTCATCAACCCG
This sequence comes from uncultured Erysipelotrichaceae bacterium, assembly GCA_946622165.1. GTDB lineage: Bacteria > Bacillota_I > Bacilli_A > Erysipelotrichales > Erysipelotrichaceae > Bulleidia. The sequence continues at coordinate 8,559 of CAMOPG010000051.1, read as the reverse complement.
CTGTTCCTGATCGACGAAATCGATAAAATGGGAGCTGACTACAAAGGCGACCCGAGTGACGCACTTCTGGAAGTACTTGATCCGGAGCAGAACTCATTCTTCTCCGACCACTATCTGGAAGAACCGTATGATCTCTCCAAGGTCATGTTCATCGCAACAGCTAACTATCTCGACAACATTCCTGCACCTCTGCAGGATCGTCTGGAGATCATTGAACTTCCTTCCTACACGGAGATCGACAAAGTGCATATTGCCCAGGATCACCTGATCCCGAAGCAGCTGAACGCCAACGGTCTTCATGCAGCACAGTTCAAGCTCAGAGAAAAGGAGATCCTTTATCTGATCCGCCATTACACAAGAGAAGCAGGTGTACGTCAGCTTGAACGTACGATCGCTTCACTGTGCAGAAAAACCGTACTTGCGATTCTGAACGATGATAAGAAGAGCGTTACAGTCACTCAGAAGCTCATCAATCAGTGGCTCGGAAAAGAGATCTTCGAATACGGCGTCAAAGAAAAGAATGACCAGGTCGGCGTTGTCACAGGCCTTGCCTATACATCGTTCGGCGGTGATGTCCTTTCCATCGAAGTCAATTACTTTGAAGGAAAAGGAAACATGGTCCTGACCGGAAAACTCGGTGATGTCATGAAAGAATCCGCTGCGATCGCGCTTGACTATGTGAAAGCACATGCAAGGGAACTCGGAATCGATCCGAAATTCTTTGATTCCCATGATATTCACATCCACATTCCTGAAGGTGCCGTACCGAAGGACGGACCTTCTGCCGGCGTCACATTGACAACAGCGCTTGTTTCCGCACTGAGCGATACACCTGTACATGCAGACCTTGCAATGACCGGTGAAGTCACGCTGAGAGGCAATGTACTGCCGATCGGCGGATTAAGAGAAAAATCACTCGCTGCAAACAGAGCAGGCATCAAAAAGATCCTCATTCCCAAACAGAACGTCAGAGATCTTGAAGATGTGCCTGAAACAGTCCGTGAAAGCATCAAGTTCGTTCCTGTTGAAACGATGTCACAGGTTCTGAAAGAAGCATTGGTGCGCTGATGGAATATCATGACATCAAATTTCTGAACAGCGCCGCAAAGGTATCCCAATGGCCGGATACAGAACTGCCTGAGATCATCTTTGCCGGCAGATCCAATGCCGGAAAGAGCTCACTGATCAATTCGCTGACAAACAGGAAGAATGTTGCCTATGCCGGAAAGACGCCCGGAAAGACAAAACTGCTCAATTTCTTCGAAGTTGACGGGAAGGTCATATTCACGGATGCACCGGGATACGGATATGCTTCCGGCGGAACAAGAAGTGTGCTGTCATTCTCCGACATACTGGAGCCGTATTTCAATCAGCGCAGACAGCTGAAAGGAATGGTACTTGTACTGGATGCGAGAAGGGTGCCGAATAATGATGATCTGACGATGATCGACTTTGCCAGATCAGCTCATCTGCCCGTGATCGCCGCCGCAGTCAAGTGCGACAAGCTCAGCTATTCACAGCAGCTGAAAAGCATCAAACAGATCTGCGATACGCTGGATATTTCAAAAAGCAGTGCCTATCCGGCAAGCAACCTGAACAGGACAGGCATTGACGAACTGCGTGAAGCCATATTCAGAATGGCCGGTTTGGAATAAAACACAATGGAGATCAGTCTTACGGCTGACTCCATTTTTCTTTATAGCCCTTCATACGTAATGTGTGCTATAATCGCTATCTGTCAGAATGTCTGACGTTTTGATCGTATGGTCAGTTCAGAAAAACTGATCTGTGATAGAATAAATTAACAGATTATGAAAAAAGTTATGATAGCGACAGGCGGTACCGGCGGACATATTTATCCGGCGACAGCGCTTGCTGAAATATTGAAAAAAACATATCCGGACTGCGAGATCATCTTTTTCGGTTCCTCAAACAGGATGGAAGCGGAATTGATCCCGGCACTCGGATACCGTTTCACCGGACTTGAAATGACCGGAATGAACGGCGGTATCAGCGATAAGCTGAAATCTTTTCTGTCTTTGGTAAAGGCAGAACGTTACTGCAGAAAACTGCTGAGTGAAGAAAAACCTGATATTTGTGTCGGATTCGGAAACTATATCAGCGTACCTTTGATCATGGCAGCGCATCATCTGCATATACCGACAATGATCCATGAACAGAATTCCTATGCAGGAAAAGCCAATGCACTGCTTGGAAGGTATGCTGATGCGATCGTCGGCTGTTATGAAACTTCGCTGAAGCAGTTTCCGAGAAAGAAAACCAGACTTTACGGAAACCCGGAAGCCACACTTGCCTGTGAAAAGGATACTGACCGCAGCATCCTGAAACGGTACGGTCTGAAAAATGAACCGTTCGTTGTCATGATGATGGGATCACTTGGGTCATCCAGTGTTTCCAAAGTCATTGATGAAGCCTGTGCGCTGTTTGATGATTACCAGGTCATCATTGCGGCCGGAAAAGCGAACAGCTATGTATATCAGAATGCAGACAGGGAGAATATCCATCTGATGGAATATGTAGACGGCATACAGATGCTGAAACAGTGTGATTGTGCTGTCGTCAGAGCCGGCGCAACAACGATGTGCGAGATCACGGCCATCGGAACTCCGGCAATTCTCATACCGAGTCCGTATGTTCCCAACAACCATCAGGTCATGAATGCACTGGAACTTGTCAAACAGGATGCTGCGATCATGATCGAGGAAAAGGATCTGAGCGCCGAAACGCTTTCCGATGCACTGAACACACTGATGGCCGACCCTGAAAAACGCGCAAAACTGAGTGAACATGCAAAATTTCTGGGAAAAAGAGATGCTGCATATCGTATGATTGAATGGATGGAGGAACTGAGCGTACATGGATGAATTGTTAAAAGAACTTTCAGAATATGCCATAGTAGAAACAGATGTTCCGATGTCCAAAATGACAACGCTTCATATCGGCGGCCTGGCAAAATATGTGGTTTATCCGGAAAACACGATCGCTCTTGATGCCATTATGAAGATGCTGAAGGAAAAGAATGTTCCTTATAAAGTTTTCGGAAAAGGATCCAATCTTTTGTGTTCCGATAAACCTTTCGATGGCGTTGTTGTGCGCCTGGACAGGCATATGGATGCATATTACTTTAATGATGATGAGATAACAGCTGAAGCAGGCTGCTCCCTGATCGCTTTATCATATGCTGCCGCAAAACACGGACTTTCCGGTCTGGAGTTTGCAAGCGGAATACCCGGTACGATCGGCGGAGCCGTATTCATGAATGCCGGTGCATACAAAAGCTCAATGAGCGAAGTACTGAAAGAAGTATTTGTATACCGTGACGGTGTACTCGAATGGATCAAAGCAGAAGACTGCATGTTCGGATACCGTTCCAGCATATTCCAGGAACACAGCGACTGGATCGTTGCAGGCGTCAAGATGAAACTTGTTCCTGGTGATGTAGATGAGATCCGCTCCCTGATGGATAACCGCAGAGAACGCAGGATCGCCTCACAGCCGCTGGACAAACCGAGTGCGGGCAGCGTATTCCGCAATCCGGAAAACAATGCTGCGTGGAAGCTGATCGAGGACATCGGCTACCGCGGCAGAACGATCGGCGGAGCTAAAGTATCTGAAAAACACGTTAATTTCATCGTAAATGAAGACTGTGCAAAAGCGTCTGATTATCTGGAACTTGTACAGGAAATACAGGAAAAGGTACGCAGCCGTTTCGGCATTGATCTTCATATGGAAGTGGAGAAATTCAATTGGGATTAGATAAGACAAAAACACTTGAAGATTTCCGAAACATCCCGAATGGCGTAGAACAGCTGTTCCGGGAACGTGAGATCAAAAACGACAATGAAGGATTTGAAGCTGTGCGCGGCAAACTGTTTGCAGCAGCACTGCTCTTATCCGTTTTGCTCGTGTTTGCGATCTATTATTTTTCTCCTGCAAGCAAGGTCAAAGCGATATCCGTCAGCGGAAACAAGTATCTCGACACGAAATATATTGAATCGCTCGCCGGTATCAGCTCTGATTCCAGATATTATCTGACATTCCCGTTTACCGTCGAAAAGAGGATCAAAGCAGATCCTATGATCGATTCCGTCAGCATGAAAATGATGGACAGCAATGCGATCCATATCACCGTAACGGAAAAACGGCCGCTCGGATACAGATATTCGGGTGATACTGCATATATTCTGTTCGACGACGAGACTCAGACAGAATTGACCTCAGAATATATGCCGGTACTTTCCAGGATCCCTTATATCACCGGTTTTGAAGAAGAGGAACAGACTCATCTGCTTGTAAACGCACTGAAAGCGATCGATCAGATGATCATTGAAGATGTCGCTGAGATCCATCAGTATGCATTGAAATATGATGATGAAGCGATCCAGTTCCAGATGCGTGACGGCACATATATATTCTCCGGATATTTCTATACGAAACCGCTCAACGAATATTACCGTATGATCAGCCAGGTGGAGAATAAGAACTACTGCCTGTACACGGTGGAAAGCGGCAAGGCTGAAGAACGCATGATGGTCTCCGCAAGAGCATGTCCGTGGGATGAAGTCCCGATCGAGCATGAATACTGGATGAATGCTGAAGGAGACTATATCCTGAACAAATACGGCGACCGAGTTGTCAAACATTATTATCAGGACGCCAACGGATTCTATTTCCTGGATGACAACGGAAACTATATCCTGATCCCGATCAACGAAAAGGGTGAAGACCAGCCGGATCCTGATTTTGATGAAAACTACTATGCAGGATATTACAAGACAGGTGAACTTGTGATCCCTGTTGAAGAAACGGAAGAAAACCCTGAAGAAACCGGTGAGGAAACCAACGGCGAAGAAACCGGTGATGAAAACGGAGACGAAACAGGAGATACGCAGGAAGAACCGCAGACAGAAGAGAATGGAGCGTCAGGGGACGATCATGGCTGATATTTTGAAAACATCGTGTCTTCTGATATAATATTTGTTCGAATAAGGAGTATAACCATGACAGTCGAAAAGAAAACAGATTACGGCAATATTACAGTATCATCAGAGGCTGTTGCTACATTGGTAGGCAGTGTGATCACTGAATGCTACGGTGTTGTCGGTATGGCATCAAAACAGGTTCTCAAAGACGGTTGGGCAGAACTGCTGAAAAAGGGCAGCTATACAAAAGGCGTTGTAGTACGTCATGAAGAAGGCGGACTCGCAATTGACCTCTACATTATTGTCAGCTTCGGTGTCAAGATCTCCGAAGTTGTTCAGGAAGCACAGAAAAAAGTTAAATATGTACTTGAAAACTCACTTGCTGAGAACATTTCCTCAGTCAATGTGTTTGTTCAGGGCGTTCAGGTAATGAACTGAAAGGTGATTGATCATGGATAAGTTAAACGGCACAACTCTGCTGGAAATGCTTGAGTCCGGCAACAACAATCTGAATAATCATCAGTCAGAGATCAATGCACTGAACGTATTCCCTGTACCTGACGGTGACACCGGAACGAACATGTCTCTGACAAGCTCCAACGGTATAGCTGAAGCAGTCAAAAGCGGCAGCAAATCCCTTCCTGTCGTAGCGAAGACATTTTCCAGAGGTCTGCTCATGGGTGCGCGCGGCAACTCAGGCGTCATCCTCTCACAGATCTTCCGCGGTTTTGCAAAAGAAGTTCAGGCACTTGATGAACTGACAGTCAGAGATCTCTCAAATGCATTCCTTTCCGGATCAAAGATGGCCTACAAGGCTGTCATGAGACCGGTCGAAGGAACGATCCTGACGGTCGTCAGAGAATCAACTGAACAGGCTGATGCATATCTGAATGAGAATCCGGAAGCAACGCTTGTCGATTACATCGATACCCTGTGCGCTGCTGCCAAGGTATCACTTGACCATACACCGGAACTGCTGCCTGTACTGAAGGAGGCACGTGTTGTTGACTCAGGCGGAAGCGGACTTCTCTGTGTATTTGAAGGCTTCCGTGCATATCTGCACGGTGAACCCGTCCGTTCCGAAAAGGAAGGCGGAAAGAAAACATCCGGCACAGCTGTACAGGAATCCGGATACTGTGTTGAATTTATCGTCAATCTATCAGAGCGCGGCGCAGTCCAGTACAACGATGACAAGGTACGCAGCGTGCTTGAAAAGCTCGGCAACGAACTGACACTGATCAGAGATGACAATACAGTTAAAGTCAGGATCAATACAAGACTCCCCGGAGATGTTCTGAATCAGGGACAGCGCTATGGTGAATTCGAAGAAGTTCAGGTATACGGCCTCTCAAAACCGACAAGACCTTCCATCTTCGAGATCAGAAAAGAAGCGCCCGAAATAAAAGAAGAAAAAGAATACGGCATCATAACGGTTGCTGCAGGCGAGGGACTTAAGAAACTGTTTACCGACTACAGAGCAGATGTTGTCGTATCCGGCGGTCAGACAATGAATCCTTCTACCGAGGATTTTGTCAGCGCGATCAGCTCACTGAACGCTAGACATGTATTCATCCTTCCGAACAACTCGAATATCATCATGGCTGCCAAGCAGGCCGCAGAAGTATCCGAGGGCAAGGATGTGATCGTTATCGAAACAAAATCCATCCCTCAGGGACTCAGCGCATGCATGGCATTCAATCCGGATGGTGATACGGAGACAAATCTCAATGCGATGAGCGAAGCAGTTGCTTCCGTCAAAACAGGTCAGGTCACTTATTCCATCAAAGACACAGTCGTTGATGGAAGAGAGATACATGAAGGAGACTTCATGGGACTGCTTGAAAAAGACATCGTCCTGACGGATCCTGATAAAGTCACTGCCACAAAGAGACTGCTTGATGAGATCTGTGACGAAGATACCGAGATCATTACACTGATCAAAGGTGAAGATGTTACAGAAGAGGAATTCGCTGAGGTCCAGGCATACATCGAAGATACATTCGAAGTTGATCTGGATGCTGAAGACGGCGGACAGCCGGTATATTCCTTCATCATCGGTGCTGAATAATCTATCTGACAATGCGGCCTTTTCCGGCCGCTTTTTCTTTGTTCGTCAAACAGGATAAAACAGTATTTGGTATAATAGCAGTGATATGGACCTGAACGCAAAGCAGCTGAAGCTTACCAAAAAACAGATTGAAAAACTGAACGCACTTCACATTTATGACAGTGAAGATGTTTTAAGGTATTATCCGTACCGTTATGAAACGATGAAGCAGACTGATTATTCCGATTGGAAGATCAAGGATAAGGTGACATTCGAAGCAGAAGTCATCAGCAGTGTCAGGACATTCCGTTTCGGCGTGAAAAAGAGCGTATGCAGCTTTGATGTCATGGCATTTGACAGGATCCTGCATGTATCGATCTTTAACCGTCCGTGGGCAAAACAGCTCCCGCTGAACCAGATCATCACGATCATAGGCGTATACAACGGCAAGGACAAAGTCACTGCCATGAGCTACCAGGAAAAACCGATGTCAGAGATCGATCCGATCACGCCCGTTTATTCCGTGAAGGAAGGTATCGGACAGAAGGATATCCGGAATATTATCCGAAAAGTGATGAACGCCGTTGAGATCAAGGATATCGTTCCTGGAGAGCTGATCGACAGATATCGTCTGCTGGAACGGAAAGAAGCTCTGCGCTGCGTACATGAACCGCGCAGTGAAGAAGATGTCCAGAAAGCATACAGAACACTGAAATATGAAGAATTCCTGATCTTTTTCGTCAGCATACTCCTGAACCGTGAAACACAGTTCGTCATGATGAAGCAGGGAAAGACATTTGATACTGCCAGAATACAGCAGCTGATTGACAGTCTTCCCTACAGCATGACGCCTGACCAGGTCAAAGTACTCCAGGATATTTTCCTGGATATGACAAGTGACCGCTGCATGTACCGTCTGCTTCAGGGCGACGTCGGCTGCGGCAAAACACTTGTAGCGGCGATCGCCATGTATGCGTGCGTACTGTCAGGCCAGCAGGCAGCACTGCTTGCACCGACTGAAATACTCGCTTCCCAGCATGAAGCGAACGTCTCTGCATTGCTGAAGGGCATGGGTGTCAGAACAAGAGCACTGTATGCCGGAATGAATTCAAAACAGCAGCTAGAGGTACTTGAAGAAGTCAGAACAGGCAAAGCTGATATTCTGATCGGCACGCACAGCCTGATCCAGGAACGCGTGGAATTTGCGGATCTTGGTCTGGTCATCGCAGATGAACAGCAGCGATTCGGCGTTGAACAGCGCAAAGCACTGCGGGCAAAAGGAGAAAAAGCTGACTTCCTGCTGATGAGCGCAACGCCGATCCCTCGTACACTGGCTTCAACACTGTATGGAGATATGGATATCAGCACGATCGAAACGATGCCTCCCGGCAGAAAACAGGTCATCACAAAACTGATCAAGGAAAATAGTTTCCGAACTGTGCTGGATGATATCAATCAGCTGCTTGAACGCGGCAGACAACTGTATGTGATCTGCGCAGCAGTTGAAAAGAATGAAGAATTCAGCGCCAGAAATGTCAATGATACAGCAGCCAGTCTCCGGAAGCTGTT
>CAMOPG010000050.1:0-14476 GCA_946622165.1 uncultured Erysipelotrichaceae bacterium | reverse complement strand
TTGTCTCTGTCTCATTTAGAATTTGTCCAAAATATCATCTTAAAGATTTCTGTATTGCATTTTCGTAGTACAGATAATACACTTAATACAGGTAGTACAGATAGTACAGATGAGGAGGTAAAACATGTTCCTTCTGAACCTTCAAAGCAAGATCCCGATCTATGAACAGATACAGGCTCAGATCATCCGCTTCATTGAAGCAGGTGTTCTGAACCCGGGCGATAAACTTCCTTCCGTCCGCCAGCTGGCACAGGATAACGGCATCAACCCGAACACCGTTGCCAAAGCTTATGCGGAACTTGAAAAGGCAGGCGCAGTCTACAACCTGCCCAAGAAAGGCGTATATGTCGCCGAGATCGATATACAGTCATCCAGACAGCAGCAGATCCGCTCTGTACTGCAGCCGTTGAAGGACAGCGGCATTACAAAAGAAGAGATCATCCTTGCTGCAGAAAAAATATTTGAGGAGACATCTTATGTTAAAGATTGAACATCTGAATAAAAACTTCAAAACAAAAGAAGTACTGAAAGATCTGAATCTGGAAGTACATGACGGATCCATATTCGGACTTGTCGGCATCAACGGTGCAGGCAAATCCACACTGCTGAGACTGATCGCAGGCGTATATGAACCCGAAGGAGGAAGCATCACCCTGAACGGAACAGATACCTGGAAGGATCCGGAGATCCGCCGTGATATCGCATTTGTATCCGACGAACAGTACTATCCCATCGGATGCACGATCAAGTCACTGAAGCTGCTGTATGAGTCCATGTACAACTTCGATGAAGCTGCGTGGCATAAATATATGGAAATGTTTGATCTGGAACCCGGCATGTCCATTACCAACCTTTCCAAGGGCATGAAGCGCAGAGTATCACTGCTGTATGCCCTCTCGATCCACCCGAAACTGATCCTGCTTGATGAAGCGTATGACGGCCTTGAGCCTTTGGCAAGACTGCATTTCAAGCAGGCACTCACAGATCTGATCGAAGATGAAAACATCTCCGTCGTGATCTCAAGCCATAACCTGAAGGAACTGGAAGACATCTGTGATTCATTCGGAATCCTGGAAGACGGACATATCATCAGCTACGGCGATCTGCTTGAAAGCAGAGAACTCATCAACAAATATCAGGTCGTATTCAAGACCGAACATACAAAGGAAGACTTCAAAGACTTCGACATTCTGCACTTTGAGCAGGAAGGCCGTGTCTGCAAACTCGTGATCAGAGGAAACGAAGAAGAAGTGACCGCAAAACTGGACGAGATGGAACCGGTCCTGATGGATGTCCTGCAGACAAACTTTGAAGAATTATTCATCTATGAACTCGAAAGCAGAGGTGAAACCAAATGAACAGAAAGTATTTCAAATTTCTTCTGAATGATCATAAGATCGCTGTGCTGTTCTTCGGCCTCCTGTTTGTCGGCATCTCACTGACCCCGTTCATCGACAACAACAAAGTGGATTCTCTGTCCTCATCAATGACCATTTCCTTCATACTGGCACTGATGCTGACATATGCCCTGCCGATGCTGCTTCTGGCATTCATTCACAGAAAGCGCAGCGTCGACCTGTATCTTTCCCTTCCGATCAAACGGAGTGAACAGATCACAACGATCCTGCTGTTCGCATTCTGTGTCACAGGCAGTTTCTATCTGGCGGCCGGACTGCTGCAGATCATCCTGTCAGGCGGGATCTTTATCGGGAAAGTACTTCTGATACTGCTGCTGGGACTGCTTTCGATCGTGATCATGCTTATCTTCAACAGCCTGCTGTTTCTGATCGGAAACAACCTGTTTGACGGTGTTGTCATAACCGGTGCATACACGGTTCTTCCCTTTCTGGTATTTACCTCCCTGGTGGCATTCTCATCAGAACTTCTGGCAGGCTACAGCGGAAGCTTTGAAATGCTGGATGAAGTATACATCCTGCTGTCACCGGCATGTATGCTCGGCTACAACGTTCTGCGTCTGACGCAAAACATCCAGACCGACATCGATATCCGTATGCTTTACCTGATCCTTCCTGTCTTGATTGCCGTTCTGTCGGTCTTCGGACTGAAGAAAGAATTCGTTGAACGAAAATCAGAACGTGCTGAACAGCTCTCGGACGGCGTCCTGGCTTATCCGACGATCATCAATGCATACGCATTCCTGGTCCTGCTGATCTTCGGAGCTGAAGTTGTATCGACCAGCCTTAAGAGCATGATCGTCTTCTACCTGCTGCTTCTGGTCGTCTACGTGGTCGCAATGTTCATTTACCGCCGCGAGATCAAATTCCAGCTTAGATCTGTCATGGGTTATATCATCAGCGCAGTCATTACACTGGCGATCGCATTCGCCGCATGGAATACGCATTTCTTCGGACTGGCTGACAAATATGAAGTCGGAACCAGGAACTATATCACTTACAACTACAACATCGTTGCAGATCCTGCAGACCTCGGTAAGAACTATATATGGGAAGAAGAGCATTCGATCGATTCCGCTGCCTCCATCTATCTTGAAATTCAGATACCGACAAAAGCCCGTGATCAGTATGAGGAACAGATCAGCATCATGAACAGGCATATCAATGACTCGATCGACCGCTTTTACGCAAAAGAGGAGTACGACAATCAGGACTCTTCGATCAGCCTGAACAATCATGATAAGATCAGGGAATACAGCGGCAATGATACCCATTACTACTTCCGGAACACGACACCGCTCAGCGAAGAAGAACTGCTGAAAATAGCAGAGAAATTCGATGTTGACGTTGAGTTTTATCAAAACGATGACTGGCAGACAATGCCTGTAGAAGAATATATAAAGGAGCGTGGAAATGACTAATTTACCTGTATTGAATCAGAATGATCTGAGTGTCAGCTACCAGGGCAGATACAGCCGTCTGACGCCCAAAGAGTACAGCATTCTGGAAACTCTCATCAGCGAACCGGGAAAAACATTTTCTCCCGAAGAGATCTACCGCACTGCATGGGAAGCAGAACCGTTTGACTGCCACCTTGTTATATCGGTCCATATCCGCCATCTCCGTCAGAAGATCGAGGCCAACCCTTCCCGTCCGGCTTTCATCAAGTCGCTCTGGGGCAAGGGATACCGCTTCATCCCCGGCAAGTGATCATTCATAACGTCTGCAGCCTGCAGACGTTTTATAATGGTGATATCAGGAGTCACTTATGAAACAATTGCAATTCGTATTCGTGCACGGTCTGTCCGGCTGGGGCAGCTACGATGTGCAGTATGAAAGAATGCCCTACTGGGGAATGCGGAACGGTGATCTGATCCGTCTGCTGAACAGCAAAGGTTATCATTCTTACGCTGCATCCGTAGCGCCGCGCGGAAGCGCTTGGGACCGTGCATGTGAACTCTACGCACAATTGGCAGGCACACGTACAGACTACGGGAAAGCCCATTGTGAACAGTGCAGACATGAACGCTATGGTCCTGACTTTACCGGCAGAGGACTGATTCCTTGGATGGATGAAGAACATCCGCTCGTACTGACAGGTCATTCCTTCGGAGGTGTGACAGTCCGCCTGTTCGCGCATCTGATGGCTTATGGCTGTCCTGAGGAACAGGAGGCAACAGATCCGGATGATCTGTCCCCTTTCTTCAAGGGAGGACATGCAGACCTGATCTTCGGCATCATGGCGCTGGCTGCTCCGCACAACGGCACGACAGCCTATGATCTGTTTGAAGATCCGTCCTTTGACGCAAATGCCGTCAAAGTGCCTCCGCTCAGCAGACAGTTTGCAAAGCTGATGACAATGAACAACAGAGTTGTACCTGACGGACGTGCTGCTGAGGATTATGCTTCATATGAGATGCATATCGACATCGCAGACAGGATCAATCAGAAGATCAAAACGCTTCCTGATACGTATTACTTTTCCGTCCCCTGTTCGTTTACAAAGAAAAAAGGCAATGTCCAGTATCCCGAAGCCGGAAAAATGGAACCGCTCTTTGCAAAGACATCCGCTCAGATGGGCGCCTATACGGGTACAACAAAGGGCGGCATGGTGATCGATGCGTCATGGCAGGAAAATGACGGACTGGTCAATACGATATCTGCCAAAGCCCCTTCCCATGCACCATCCAGACCATTTGATCCGAACAGGATCGAACCAGGTATCTGGAATATCATGCCGGTATGGCATGGCGATCATATGTCGCTTCAGGGAGGTCTGTTCAGGAAACACGAAGTCAGTTCCTTCTATCTGAAAATGGCAGAACGATTCACATCATTGCTGTAAACAAAAACGGATCACGATCAGATGATCCGTTTTCAAGTGAAGCAGGAATTATTTTGGTCACTGCTGTATATTACACATTCTGTTCCTGTGCCGGTGCTTCTTCCTGTACCGTTTCAGGAACTGTTTTCTTTTTGTTCATGAAGAAGTACAGTACTGCAAGCAATACCGCTGCCCCGCAGATGATCGGGATCAGCAGATTGGGAAGTTTGCATGTGATCACGATCTCCTTCAGGTCATCAGGCAGTTCCATTGCATCGATCGTTACGGTCTTCCCTTCAGCAGTGCCGTATGTTGTTTCTGCGTTGTACGGCATGTTGACAACGATCATTGCTGAGAAACCTGCATCTTTCAGTGCTTTGACGACTTCTTCAGAGTTTGATCCACCTTCCGTCAGATCATCCGCTCCGCCCATTTCTTCCACGTCTGCTCTGCTCAACGTCAGGACAAGTTTGTTTCCGTCTTTGACTGCTTTCAGGCTCGACTCAGCCTGCGTACCGGTAAATCCGTAATATGTTTCATCCCCATATTTTTCAGAAACAGCTGTCAGCACAGCATCGGGATTGCTTTCCCGGTATGAGTCCATCATATCCTGGACCCCGTCTTCCGGATTTCCTCCGTTCATTGTCAGATAGTTCTCTCCGATGAGCATCTTCATCGTTTCTTTTATATTTCCGTCTTTGGCAACATCATATGTCACAGTTATTTTCATGCAGCCGGTCAGGAGTACTGCCAGCAGGCAGACTGCAGCTTTTTTCAGCGTATTTTTCATGATTCCTCCGTTTTCAGGGACATATTTCCGATATGCTCCCCTTTATCCACAATATTACTATATTGTTTCCCTGCCGTTTCTTCTTTCGCCTTCAAAAGACAGAATACGTATTTTGAATGATTCACCTTCCCAATACAACTGCTGTCAATCCAAGCCAGAAAGTGAAGACATTCGCGATCAGGGCATACAGATACGGTCTGGACAGTTCTTCCCGTTTGATCAGCTTTGAATACACAAAGCCCTCAATCAGGAAGATCAGGATCTCGGCTCCTGCCAGAAGCGGGAAATAAGTACTGACGGAATTGCGCAGAACATAATAGCGCAGCCAGATCACAATGTTCAACAAGATCTGTGTCACCACGTTGACGCCGATGACTGTCAGGAGGCTCCTTGAGGTATATTTCATGAAGAACATGCCAAGCACGACCTCGGTGATAATCGTAACGAGCAGTCTCAATACGACCGCATCATTGTCTGTCCACGTTTTCATGATGCCGTACAACGGCTGACGCGCATTGAACAGCAGTTTCCCGTTTTCCACGGTAATGGACAGTTCTGTGTGAAAGACTGTTCTGGTATAAGACTCTTCAGAAAGCAGAAAGGAGTCTGTTTCCGGAAAATATACAAGTACATAAAATGTTTCGGGAGGATAATAGCCGAACACATACGGACTCTTCTCTTCCAGGACACCCCAGAAATACAGCTGTTCCGTTCTGTCCTGATTCAGGCGCGCAGTCTCGTCAATGAATTTCTGATAGATTTCTTTATCGATCGCCGGAGCCTGTTCATCCCACCATGGCATCCACGCAATCTGCATAGGCTGATTCGGTCCGTAGCTTTTGACCGTGGAAAGGACAGTGACGACACATGGTTCATGAATGCCGGAAAAGTCTATCACAAGATCGGGCTTCGGTCCCATATCCGCAGATGCCGGCAGAGTGACACTCAATAGGATGAGCACTGTGATAATCAATGTTTTCAGTGTTTTCATGTACATCACCCCTTCTATGTCATTTTATCATGGCTTTCGAACTCAGCAGGCAATCTTAAAGTAATCACCTCCGGAAGTATCCGCGAACTGCTGAAAGTTACAGTAGCGGGCAGGCTTACTTATACTTATAATGTATACAGATTTGACAGAGGTACCAGAATATGATCAAAAACATTAAGGCATTCGCTGCCGACATAGACATGACACTGACAGCCAAAGGATCTGATCTTCCCGAAGCAACCGTGGAAGCATTCCGTGTAATGCGTGAAAACGGGATCCTGCTGGGACTGGCAACCGGAAGAGAATTGAATAAGCGGCTTTACGACCAGGCAGCGACCTGGGGACTTGACTACCAGTTTGACTTTCTGATCGGGATGAACGGAGGTATGATCTGGGACCGTTTCCATGAAAAGCCATGGCTGATGGATCTCATGGAGCGTGAAACAATGAAGGAGATCCTTTATTACCTGAAACCGGTCATCGATCAGTATGAGGTTTCCGTCAATGCGGAAGGCGGCGGAAACAATGCCGCAATGAATATTCACGGTGAGCTGATCTCTTCCATGATCAGAAGAGGATTCCAGTTTGATGATTATACCGGAGACATCGAAGGATTCTGCGAGAAGCCCTGCTGCAAGATGCTGTTCCGTACAACACCTGAAGCGGAAGCTGTTATCAGGGAGCGTTTCCTCGCCAGATTCGGCGACCGTTTCCAGATCATCGGCTCCTTCCCGGGCACTGTGGAAGTGATGGAAAAAGGCATCAACAAAGGCACCGGACTGCAGCGCTTCGCTGACATGAACGGCATTGACATCAAAGAGATCATCACATTCGGCGACAATGAAAATGATAACGAAATGCTGATCCGTTCCGGCTGGGGCGTCTGCCTGAAAGACGGACAGGAGATCACAAAATCTGTCGCTGATGACATCACCGAACAGACATGCCTTGAAGGAGGCGTCGGTCATTATATGATCGATCATTATCTGAAGCCGAACCATTTAATGTAAAACCAGAAGAACTGCTCATACAGATCATCCGTCTATCACGGTCATCTGCATCAGGCAGTTCTTTTTTCAGCAGTATCTGCTGCAGTGGAAGATTCACTTTCCGGATCAGTCGGAGCGCCGTTATAGTTCAGTGTTGAATAGTGGATATAGTCAAACGGGAATTCTGATGTGAGCTTTTCCATAAGCTTCTGGGATTCTCTCCATGTATAACCGATGTTCTCGCCATGTACTTCTTCCGGGCTGATACGGTAGCCGACAATGAAGTTTTCCGGTGCGCATTCCTTAACTACACGGAACACTTCCCTGGCAACTTCCAGCGGGAAGTTCATTCTCTTTTCCAGGGATCCGCCCCAGAAGTCTGTTCTCTTGTTGTAGAATGCAGAGAAGAATTCCTGAATCAGATAATGGTTGGCACCATGGATCTCAACACCATCGAAACCGCACTCGATTGCACGTCTTGTTCCTTCTCCGAAGTCTTTGACGATCTGCCATGTTTCTTCTTCTGTCAATTCATGAAGAGGATAGTCGAGCCAGAAATAATCAACAAGGGAAGGAACTTCACATCTTCTTCCGAGCTTAACGGCATATTCTGCTTCACGGCCGGAATGGACGAGCTGCAGGATCGCTTTGTTTCCGTCTTTCTTCAGTGCTTTGGCAACCTTTTTGAGACCGGGCATGAATTTGTCATCATAAATGGCAAGCTGTTCTCTGTTTTCTGCCCAGGATCTGGAAGGACCGCCGTTCGGGCTGACATTGGTGTATTCTACGACTACCATGCCGGCGGACCGGGAACGTGCTGCATAATAACGGATCGTATCTTCACATACTTCTTCATTGACACCGCTGTTTGTCAGCATCGGAGTCTGGATGATGCGGTTATTTACGGTTGCACCATTGCGGAAAGTAATCTTGTCGATTAACTGTTTCATGATCTTACTCCTTTTTCTTTTATCTGAGAAAATCTTAACAAGTGAAAAGGAGGCTGAATATTCCGGGATATTTGATAACGTGTTCAGCGGGTCTGAACACCATTTGCTGTATCGTGATCAAGCCTGCTGTGCAGCCTTCTTCCCCCTTCCGTTTCAGAAGCACCTAAGTTTATTTTTTTGTAAACGTTTACATCGTTTTCAGTCGGGTTTATAATATCAGTAGAGTTTTTTAACAGATCACATATCATCTATAGGAGGGAAAAATCGTGAAAAATCTGTTTAAATTGGTTCTTGCCGGCACAATGGCACTGAGCCTTGCAGCATGCAGCGGCGGCTCAGGAAATTCAGGCGGAGGCGGATCTGCAGCACCTGCTGAAAGCGGCGATTCCGAACTCGTCAAAGCTGCGAAAGCAGAGGGTGAACTCGTTGTTTACGGTTCCTGCGAAGAAGAATATCTGGCTGCAGCAGCTGAACACTTCGAAGAACTTTACGGCATCAAAGTACAGTATCAGAGACTGTCCACAGGTGAAGTTCAGTCCAAGATCGAAGAAGAAAACGGCAATCCGTCCGGTGACGTCTGGTTCGGCGGAACCACCGATCCGTACAACATCGCCGCAAAGAAAGGTCTTCTCGAAGCTTATGAAGCAGAGAATGCTTCACATCTCTTAGGCCCCGCTTATCGTGACGCTGACGGCTACTGGTATGGTATTTACAAAGGTATCCTGGGCTTCATGGTCAACACTGATGAACTCAAGCGTATGGGTCTCGATACTCCGCAGGACTGGAAAGATCTGCTTGATCCGAAGTACAAGGGTCTGATCTGGCTGTCCAACTATAATACAGCAGGTACAGCAAAGCTCGTTATCAACACAATGATCCAGAAGTACGGACATGATGAAGGCATCCAGTATCTCGTTGATCTGGACAAGAACATTCAGGTCTATACAAAATCAGGTTCCGGCCCTTCCAAGAATGTCGGTACAGGTGAATGCGTTGTCGGTATCGGATTCCTGCATGACGGTATTACGCAGATCGTAGACAACGGTTACGGAAATGTCGGTCTTGTCATCCCCAGCACAGGTACATCATACGAGATCGGCGCTACAGCGATCTTCAAAGGCGCTAAGCATCCGAATGCCGCAAAACTGTGGATCGAATATGCACTGTCACCTGACTGTGTAGAACTCGCTGCAAAGAACGGTTCCTATCAGTTCCTGGTCATCGACAATGCAAAACAGCCGGAACAGGCTGAAGAGTTCGGACTGGATCCCAACAATGTCATGGATTATGACTTTGAGGATGCAAAGCAGAACACCGAAAAATACATCACTGAAGTCATGGAAGCTCTTGGCGGCGGTGACGACAGATTCAAGACAGAATAAAGAATAATTCAATCAGTGCGGACGGGCGCAGTGTCCGTCCGCATTTCATTATCAAGCCTGAGAAAGGAGGGTCTTCATGACAAGAAAACAAGGAAAAGACCTTGACCGGAAAAAGTTTTATGCAGATCCGGTCATTGTTACAACGATCGTTCTTCTGATCGTTTTCCTGACACTCTTTATTCTTTATCCGCTTGCGATCCTGCTGGTGGACAGCTTTGTGACAGGTGAAGGGATCACCCTGAATGTGTTCAGGCGTATCCTGGCCATGCACAGCTTCCGCAAAGCGATCACCAATACATTGAAGGTAGGTTTCCTTGTAGGCATCCTGTCCGCAGCGATCGGACTGCTGTTCGCATATGTCGAAGAATACGTCCAGCTGAAGACAAAGATCCTGTCGGGACTGTTCAAGGTCATCAGCCTCCTGCCGGTCGTATCTCCCCCGTTCGTGCTTTCTCTGTCAATGATCATGCTGTTCGGAAAAGCCGGTATCATTACGCGCTATCTGCTGCATATCTATGAAAACAACGTATACGGTTTCTGGGGGATCACGATCGTTCAGACACTGACATTCTTCCCGGTCTGCTACATGATGCTGAAAGGTCTGCTGAGGAATATCGATCCTTCCCTGGAAGAGGCTGCACGGGATATGGGTGCTTCCCGTTTCAAGGTATTTACGACAGTTACGCTGCCGCTGATCCTGCCGGGTCTGGGAAATGCGTTCCTGGTAACATTCATTGAATCGATCGCCGACTTCGCCAACCCGATGATCATCGGCGGTTCCTATGATACGCTGGCAACCTCGATCTATCTGCAGATCACCGGTGCTTATGACAAGCAAGGTGCTTCAGCCATGGCTGTTGTCCTGCTGACGATCACCCTGCTGATGTTTATCGTTCAGAAGTATTATCTGGAAGCCAAGAGCACGGCTACCCTGACCGGCAAAGCAAGCCGTCAGAGAATGCTGATAACCGATAAGTCGGTCACCAGACCTCTGACACTCTTCTGTCTGCTGGTTGCGGCGTTTGTCATCATGATGTACGTCTGCGTTCCTCTGGGTGCACTCTTCAGAACATGGGGCTATGACTTCCATCTGACGTTCAAATGGTTCTCGCTTGTCTTCACACGGTATAAGGGCCTCAAGGCATTCAAGGACTCCTTCCTGCTGTCTCTGATCGCATCACCGATCACAGCGCTCTTATCAATGATCATCTCTTACCTGGTCGTCAAGAGAAACTTCCGTTCCAAAGGATTTATTGAAGCAGTATCAATGCTGGCCATGGCAGTTCCCGGTACAGTTCTCGGTGTCGGATATATCCGCGGATTCTCTGCCGGTGTATTCCGTACCGGATTCCTGCAGTCCCTGTATGGTACCGGTGCCCTGCTGGTGATCGTATTCATCGTACGTTCCCTGCCTACCGGTACAAGAAGCGGTATCTCTGCACTGCGTCAGATCGACAAGAGCATCGAAGAGTCTGCTTATGATATGGGTGCTGACAGCTTCACGGTATTCATGACGGTCACCCTGCCGCTGATCAAGGACAGCTTCCTTTCGGGTCTAGTCACCGCATTTGTCCGCAGTATCACAGCGATCTCTGCAATCATCCTTCTGGTCACGCCGAGGTATCTGCTGATCACTGTACAGATCAATGAATTCGCAGAGAAAGGATCCTACGGCATTGCCTGCGCATTTGCTACGATCCTGATCATCATCACCTACAGTGCTGTGGCACTGATGAATATCTTCATTAAACATTTCGGCACCAGCCGTGAAATTAAGGAGGTTTAACGATGGCTAAAGAGAAAAAAGGCGTTCGTCTGGAGCATATTTCAAAGATCTATCAGGATCCTAAAACAAAGAAGGAATTCTATGCTGTTCACGACACCTCACTGGATATTGAACCAGGTACATTCGTTACCCTGCTGGGTCCTTCCGGCTGCGGTAAGACAACAACTTTGCGAATGATCGCAGGCTTTGAAAGCCCGGATGAGGGCGAGATCTATCTGGGCGGGGAACCGATCAATGAGCTGACGCCGAATAAGCGTGATACCGCCATGGTATTCCAGAGCTATGCTCTGCTCCCTCACTACAATATCTTCGATAATGTCGCATATGGTCTGAAGCTGAGAAAATTGGATAAAGCAGTGATCCAGGAAAAGGTTACCAATATCCTGAAGCTTGTTGGCCTTGAGGGCATGGAAAGCCGTATGACCAACCAGCTGTCCGGCGGCCAGCAGCAGCGTGTTGCCTTGGCAAGAGCGCTTGTGCTGGAGCCCGGCGTACTGCTGTTTGACGAACCGCTGTCCAACCTGGATGCCAAGCTGCGTGTCACAATGCGTACGGAGATCCGCAGGATCCAGCAGGAAGCAGGCATTACCGCGATCTATGTTACGCATGACCAGTCTGAAGCGATGGCGATCTCTGACAAGATCATCATTATGAACCAGGGCGTTGTTGCGATGATGGGCACACCGCAGGAAATCTATTACCATCCGAACAGTGAGTTTGTCGCTGACTTTATCGGTGAAGCAAACTTCCTGAAGGGAACGGTCACAGAGACAAACGGTTCCAGAGGCACCGTCAATGTCCATGGAAACAGGATCGACCTTCATGAACTGAACGGACGCACTACCGGTGAAGAATGCACGCTTGTGCTCCGTCCTGAAGCTGCGGTACTGGCTGATGAAGGACAGCTGCCCTGCGATGTTGTACTGAGTACATTTATGGGAAGCTATCAGAACTACCATGTCATGGTAGGAGATACGCTTGTCAAGATCACAGACTTCAATCCCAAAAACAAAAAGATCTACCATGTCGGTGATAAGGCTTTCGTCAAATTTGAAAGCGAAAGCGTACACGTTATCTGACCTGATGAAAAGCGTTCTGCCGGTGATGGCAAAACGCTTTTTTTACGTCATATAGTGATCAGAGTGACAGAAGTCTTTGAATAGAACGTTCCGTTTCTTGATAAATCTCGCCGCTGACGATCCCCCATTCTTCTCTTAGCAGACGCTGCTTTTCCCGGTAAGCGGAAACAGCTCCGGCTGTATCACCGCGGATCTCACAGATGTGGGCAATACTCTCGGCACTGTCTGTGTATTTGGGTGAAGGCTGAAGTTCCTGCGCTTTCCGATACCAGGCGATGGCTTTGTCGTATTCCTGTCTCATTGTACAGATGTCTCCCAATAACGCTGACAGGCTCCATTCCTGGCCTTCCATTGTCTCCAGTTCATGAAGGAACGTTTCTGCCGCTTCAGTTTCACCTGCGGCAAGTGCGATCATATAGCGGTACATCGGCACGCGATATGTGTGATCCATAGAAGCCAGTTTTTCCAGCCATTCCCGAGCCTCTGAAAGCCTTCTGTCATCGATCAGATTGTCCAGCAGCCACATGAGTGCACTGCGGTTCTTTGGATTTCGTCTGCAGTATCCGCTGAACCATTCGATCAGCAGATGGTGATTGCGGATATTCCAGTCAGATACATAACTGCCCCAGGCATTGGCAAGCTCACTGATGGCATCACTGTCACCGCCTGTCTTCTCCACTGCGATCCTGCCATGCTGTACGGCAAGACTGAGATACTGTTCAGCCTGGTGGCTGTACAGTTTTGTCAGCATCAATTCGGCCTGCCCTTCCAGTTCCGGCTGTTCCGAGATGGCACGCAGCTGCTGTCGGAGCTGACGTTCTTCTGCTTCATCAAATAAGCCATGACTGTAGATCCTGTTTTCGATACGTTCCAGCTGCTGTTCGGGTGCCATGTCAAACAGCTGATCGATCGTAATGCCAAAATAGACTGCGATCTTCGGCAGCATTCCTATATCCGGCATGCTGGCACCTCTCTCCCATTTACTGATCGTCTGAGGCGTTACATCCAGCGCTGCAGCAAGTGCTTCCTGTGTGATGCCGCGTTCATCTCTCAGCCGTCTGATCTCTTTTCCCATTTCCATTCCGGTGTCCCTCTCATTTCTTTCTGCAGTCTCATCATATCAGAGCATGATCAAAATAACAGCGACCGTCACGGGAGTAAACTGACGCAGCAGTTGAATTCACATAAGTACTGAAATGAATGCTTCTCAGATGATGCCCATCGGGATCAGAACCGCCAGCAGAACTGCAGTCAGCGCCCATTCCGTGATCAGGAATGTGTTTCTCCTGCGGGGCTGCATATCGGGCACATAATTGGCTGCCAGAAAGAATGGAATGTATGTAGTCACAAATACCGGGAGCACGCCCCACCATTTATATACCCAGATAAATGAATGATTGCTGGTACCGGCGAGGAATGATTCTACCAGTGCAAACAGAAGCGCCATACTGAGTGCGCCTGCCAGTCTGCAGTCGATCCCGCGTCTGCCGTTTCCGGAAAAGTAGCGTGCTGTTCTGTCTGCCGGCAGCATCTTGAATGAAATGATGCCTGCAAGTGAAAACATCATGGAGAGCTCCCAGCATACGCCGATCAGCAGAATAAATGTTGTGGATTCATTTGAAACAGACCATAGCGGATATCCTGCAAAATGTCCGATCACGGCATTGGCGATCTCATACAGCCAATGTACGCCGTACAATGCGAGTCCCGCATAGATCGCGCTGTAGTTTTTCTTGCTGATCTCTGACCAGTACACATAAAACACTACAGCAAGAATGAAGATGAAAGTCCAGTTGAAGTTCTCTGTGCTTCTGACAATGATGCTGTCGACAAGGTCCATCGCATCCTGCGATCCATCACCCCAAAATACGAACATGAAAATACCTCCTGCCATGTTATGGGTTTTGTTTTCATGCGCAAGTGCATGATCTGTGAGGAATGGAATTTCATCAGTCCGGTCTTCCGGCAATATGAATACCTGAAGGATTATCTGTATTAATTATGAACGGGCTGAAGCATGTCTGTATAAACAAATTATAAAACAAAAGAGAACTCGCGTTCTCCTGATCTGCCGTGATATGCATCAAATGATTGAAAAACAAAAAATAAAGGAGATCCGAAGATCTCCAGATACTATGGTGGAGCTAAGGAGGATCGAACTCCTGACCCCCTGCTTGCAAAGCAGGTGCTCTCCCAGCTGAGCTATAACCCCATACAGTAATATCTATTCAGTGAATGGTGGGCCTGAATGGACTTGAACCAACGACCTC
>CAMOPG010000049.1:0-14783 GCA_946622165.1 uncultured Erysipelotrichaceae bacterium | reverse complement strand
AAAAACAACATGACGATTGAACTTGATCTGATTCAAACTACAGGACTTGCCGTATTGATCTATATGCTTGGACGCTGGATCAAAACTAAAGTGAGCTTCTTCCGGAAATACTTTATCCCGGCACCTGTCATCGGAGGACTGATCTGCAGCCTGCTGATCTTCTTCGGACACCAGACCGGAACATTTGAGATCAGTATGACAAATACACTGCAGGACTTCTTCATGAACCTGTTCTTCACAGGAACCGGCTTCACATGTTCTCTTGCCATTCTGAAAAAGAGCGGAAAGCTCGGCGCTAAGCTGGCTGTAGGAGCAGTATTCTTCCTGATCGTTCAGAATCTGGTGGGCGTCGGACTGTGCAGTGTGTTCGGACTCAATAAACTGCTCGGCGTAGCGATGGGCTCCATTTCCATGTCAGGCGGCGTAGGCTCCGGTGCTTCCTTCGGACCTACACTGGAAGCACTCGGTGCAGAAGGCGGCACGACCATCGGCGTGGCTGCCGCTACATTCGGTCTGCTGCTTGGCAGTATTACAGGCGGTCCGGTCGCTGAATACCTGATCCGTAAATACAACCTGAAGAGCACAGCGGAAGCTGCTGTCGATACAAAGGAAGAAGTACATCCGCTTGTCGAAAAGACATTCTTCAACAGCGTGCTTCTGATCCTGCTGGCAGCCTTCATCGGTTCCTATATCTCAAAGCTCCTGAAGCTGACAGGACTCAGCTTCCCGTACTATGTCGGATGCCTGTTCGGCGGCGCACTGATCCGCAATATCGCAGATGCCAGACATACAGATCTGCGCATGTATGAGATCGATGTGATCTCCAACACATGCCTGAACCTCTTCCTGTCCATGGCACTGATGTCGCTCAATATCGCAAAGCTGGTCGACCTGGCTCTGCCGATGATCGTGATCCTGATTGCACAGGCTGTCGTCATGATGCTGTGGGCCGGCATCATCACATTCAGAACGATGGGCATGGACTATGACGCGGCAGTCATGGCAGCCGGACACTGCGGCGTAGGACTCGGTCAGACGCCCAACGCTGTTGCCAACATGTCCGCAGTCATTGAGAAGAACGGTCCGGCACCGACCGCATGGTTCGTACTGCCTGTTGTTACCGTCATCTTCATCAATATCTGCAACCCGATCATCATTACTTTCTTCATCAATCTGCTGAAATAGGAGGCCTTATGAAACTGACAGAAGAACTGCTCAACGAACTGAAAAAACTTCCCACCGGCAACGTGGCTGATAATAATCCCGACGGAGGCGTCATGGACGCTGACATTACACCGCTTGACACAACGCTGCACCTGATCGGAAGGGCCGTAACCGTACAGTGCCATCCCGGTGACAACCTGGCACTGCACCAGGGCATCTACGCGGCAGAGCCGGGTGATGTACTTGTCTTTGACTGCGGCGGATACAGGCATGGCGGACACTTCGGTGATATCATGGCCAATGCATGCGCTGTACGCGGCATTGCAGGCGTGATCATTGACGGTACATGCCGTGACAGGGAAGATATCAAGGCGATGAAGTTCCCTGTCTATTCCAGAGGCACATGTCCTGCCGGTACAGTCAAGAAATCGCTTGCCCGCATCAACGTACCGGTCAATGTCGGCGGTGTCACAGTCAACCCCGGAGACATCATCTTCGCAGATGGTGACGGCGTTGTAGTTGTACCGCGGGATCAGGCAGAACAGGTATTCGCTGCTGCACTGAAGAAATATGACAAAGAACAGAAGATCCTGCAGGAACTGAAAGAAGGAAAAACTACTCTGGAGATCTATGGTTTCGATCAGCTGATCGACAGTATGACGAAGTAACACTCAAAGAAACAGATAAAGGACCTTTTCACAGTCATGTATTGTGAGAAGGTCCTTTGTGTATCTGTTCTCTTTGCAATGTGCAGCTCAGAATACCCAGTCGATATCAACAGGGGATCCGCCGTCACAGGTGATCGTAAAGGTAAGTGATGTGACATCTTCCTGTTTCATATCATCCGGTATCCCGAAGCGGATGAATGAACCTCTGCCGGGAATCGATACGATCTGCGGATGGTAATCAACGGTCTTTCCGTTGAATGTAATATTGTTCACTTCATAAGTATGAGATTCATCATCTGTTTCTTCAAAGTAAATGATGTAGAAATGATCTCCCCAGGATCTGCCCATACAGCTTGGATGGATGAAGGTCTGCCTCAGCTTTTCCGGCATCTGACGCAATGCCAGAGCATGAGCGGGCAGTGCCTGCGGTGCATAACATGTACTGTCATGCATATCAGCTTCACTGGCTTTGTAGTACCTGATCTCATGCGGTTCATGCATTTCACCAAGCAGTGTCATGTGTTCTTCCGGATGGGGTATTCTGGAAGGATCTGAATGAAGGGAAACCATGCATTGATCGACCTTTTGGTTCTGATCCAGATTCCAGATATCCAGCTGAAGTTCGATCACGGAAGGTGCTTCTTCAATGTAGAACGGGAAATAAGACATCTCGATTTCTTCATTAAGCGTTCCTTTTTCACCGGGTGCCAGATCATTACCGGGCATTCTTCTTATCAAAGCGGCACAGTTATCAACAAATATATTCTGAATATTGATGCGCAATTTACCGTTCATGTTGTTTTCAACATCGAATTCGACATTCAGATATGATTTGTCATCACTGATCTCTTTCAGCTTAATGACAACATCATTGTCATCATATACTGCCTGTCCTTTCTGGAAACCGGCGTATTTGTCCTTTGGGGCAGCAGTTTCTTCAGCAGGCTTCTGCTGTTCGGTTTCCTTTGCGGGAGCGGGATCTGCAGAACCTGATTCCGGTGTCTTTGAACCTGAGCTGCAGCCTGTCAGCAGTAATCCTGACAGCAGAAGGATCATTGTTTTTGAATGCTTCATATGAATTGTTCCTTTCAGATCATGATTATCAGCCGCCGAAGACGACAGCACCTGCCGCATCGATCGCAGGATAGTCCTGTTCGGGAGCTGTTAATGTACTCTTGCATAAAGGCAGGGCACAGATATCCACGATATCGCCTCTGTCTGCCTTGGTGACGCCATAGGCAAATACCAGATGATAATATCCGTCACTGTTCTCAACGATCAGTGATGTGACAGTGTCAGCACCCTCATAGGGCTTGTAGCGCTGTACAGACCTGATCGCCGCATTCCTGATCAGGATCAGGGAAGGCGTATCTGTTTCTTTGAAGCTGTCACGGTTGAATACTGCATATTCCTTCGGAAGATCACTGTCTTTGGCAGTGCCGTTAAACAGAGCTGTGTGATCCTGAATGAAGGACAACTGCGCTTCACTCAGACAGTATGATGCGTTACGCATGCCTTCCAGGTAAGCGATCATCGCGGCGGTATCATGTACTTCCTGTCCTTTCTGATAGAAGACAGGATAGGACTTTTCCGTCTCGCCATAGCGCACGGTCTTTGTCAGCAGCCCGTCAAACATACTGCCGGCAAAGCTGCCTTCCATCGTGATTTCATGTTCATCATCACTGTACACAAATGTTCCGTTTCCTTCAGACATGCCTTTGTCAACGTCACCGGTATAGCTGCCGTCCAGTGCACCGATCTGAAAGCTCTGTGCACTGAGCGTGCCGGGACCGTCCGGAACGCCATTGTTCCATGTACCTTCAAACGTGAACGTATCGGACGTGAAAGTACCGCTGCCGGAGGGCAGCTGTTCTGCCACTTCCCCGGTATAGGTACCGCTGATCATTCCGTTGTTGTATGAGATGCTGTAGGGCACTTTGTCTGCTGTGCCGGATACCCAGGCACCCTGTTCAAACAAACCTTCTGCCACAGCATTGTTTTCCAGTACCGCTGTGCCTTCACCTTCCGGAAGCTTCCGCTTCACTTTGCCGGTATATACGGATGTGACGGTATTCTGAAAGACACTGACTTCCATTTCTTTTTCTTTGACTGAACAGCCGGCCAGAAGAAGTGCCGGCAGGATTGCTAACATTAGTTTTTTCATGACATACATTGTATAACAGACAAACGCATTTTCAGTCTATCTTTTCACGGAAATATCGTTTAATATTGTTTGCATATGAAAAAGACAGGCAGATTGTTCGCAGCATTGCTCTTAACACTGAGTGCTGCAGGAGCACATACACTGAATACGGAAGCCGAACTGGTGAGAAAAGCCTGGGGACAGGGTTATTCCAACACCTTTATTCTCGGCTTCAACAATACCATCGGTTCCGCAGTGAATATCTATACGCTGGAAGGAACAGAGGGGGATATCGTTCACCACACCGGTACCTTCAACGGCATCAACTATGACATGCTGGAAGTGAAGCCTTCGGAAACAACATTTGTCAAAATGGATTACATGGGTCATGCCGAATGGCTCAGTGATATTTATGACTGGGGACTGCTGAGCGAGGGCTATGTACGTGCCGGCGGGATCAACGCCAACTACTATTCCTGGCATACAAATCCCAATGTCGGTCAGCCTGTCGGCGGACTCAGAATGGCAGGCAAGTGGACATACTTCTGGGATGACCCGAATATCCCGGAATACGGCAGCGGCTACTGCACAGCCTATTGGGATCGTACAGGCAATATGAAGCTGGTCTACAGCGGAGAAGACATCAACGGCGGCGGATGGGTCGGAGAGAAAGTTGAATCGGAAAACGCTTTGTCCGGCTCCTATACGTACATCGTGGACGGTCAGCGGAAAGACCTGACAGGCGGAGCAGGCTTCTATGCCTACCACTACAACGACTATGCCTTCAGCTGTCTGGCTCAGAAGGAAGACGGTACATATTACCTGATCAGTTTCTGGAACGGCATGCGTGATGAGAAGGTACAGGACTTCCTGCTGGACCTGGATGTCTATAACGCCATCCGTCTGGATGGCGGCACAAGCACATCCATGTGCTATGAGACAGATGTTGTCAAAGAAGCCGAATAACTGAATCTGAAATGTGAGAACCGTGCAGTGCGGTTCTTTTCTTCTGTGCAGTCAGAAAAACACAGAAATGTAAACTACCGTGTTGCATTTTGCGCATGAGGATTTCTTGCGGGAAGGGTCACCGCTTTGTAGAATGAAGCCGTAAGGAAGGAAACGAAAATGAATCAGCTTGGTGAAAAGATTGCAAAGAAACGCAAAGACCTCGGTATGACGCAGAACGAATTTGCTGAGAAGATGAGTGTAACAAGACAGACTGTCAGCCGCTGGGAAGCAGGCACAGTCTATCCGGATATCGATAAGATCAGTGACATTGCAGACCTTCTGCATGTCAGCTGCGATTATCTTCTGAAAGATGATGAAAGTGAAGAGACTGCTGCAGCCGTGTCCGGCATCAGCAGACTGCTGAAGGGCGCGGAAGGGAAGCTCGTCAGACTCAGCTTCTTTGATGATGAAGCAGATCCGGACCTGTATAAGGCCGACTGCAGGATCATTGCCTTTGAGGGGAACTGGATGAAGATCGAAGCAGAGACGAAAAAGGGCAGGATCGAAAAACTGATCCCGGTATCCTCTGTATTGTCAATGGAACTGGTGAGGGAGGATGTGTAAATGGAATATGTCGGATTTGTATTCGGTATTTTCGGTCTGATGGCATTTCTGGAATTAACTTCCCTGAAAGGAAGGCTCACGGAACTGGAACGGGAAATGACAAAGATGAAGGGAACTTCCTATCATAAAAACAGACATTCCCTTCTGAATGCTGCAGAATCATATATTGGACAGCGTGTGATCATTGAACTGAAAGAGGATTACGGGGATCCCGATATCATGATGTACGGCAATACGAAGCACGGCACAAACACGATCCTGGATGCGGATGAGGAATGGCTGTATGTCCGTACGGAAAGCGCCAAAGGCATTAAGGACAAACTGATCCGTATGGAGGCAGTTGACCGCATCACTGTAAGCAGATCAGACGAAAAGTAAAATACGCAGAAAGAAGAGGGATGCTGCAGGGTATGGAACCGTCATCTTCAGCATCCCTCTTTTCAATTTTATGTCTGAATGTCTTTTCAGAACGGGATATCCTCCTCATCGATCATATGATCGTACGGATCAAATCCAAATCGTTCAGCCATTTGATGTGAAACATGCGTCATCAGTTCATGCAGTTTTTCCAGGATCGTCTGAGCGGGCAGGCTATAGCCGTCATAGCCGGGTTCCGGATCGATCAGGTAGCCTGCAATGTGCGGATGATCTTTTGCATACTCCATCATATCTGCCGCAGAAACAATGTCCGGATCCTGAACGCCGTCTTTCTTTGCTTTATCGCGGTCGGTATATAGAGCGATCCATGTTTTTCCGTCAGAGCGCACGGTCTTCGGATTGCCGTTCCTGTTCCTGCTGAGCCGGAATTCCCGGTTCATAAAGAACGAACGGGCGAGGGCTGCCAGGATTTCCTGTTCTGCTTCTTTGCTTTGTTTATCCCGGTATTCCCTGATATATTTATCAAACCGTTCCTGGGCATCGGAAATGATCAGATTGCGCATCATTTCCATCATCGTGTGATTCATCACATCTTCTTCATAGTCGTCATCATCATAATCGTCATCGTCAAAGTCGTCGTCATCATAATCATCTTCGTCATAATCATCTTCATCAAAGTCATCGTCATACTGCTCTTCGAGTCTTTCGATCAGGAGATTGATCTGCTCTTCGGCCCAGGCAGCTTTCTTCCTGTTTTTCTTTGCAATGTAGAATTCCCGTGCTGCAAGGAAAATGCAGGAGTTTTTGGGATCGATCTCCATATTCATGATATCCAGTTTCTGCAGGAGCGCTTCTGCATCCTTCAGCTTTTTGGTCATGGTGTATAGATTGATCTGGCGTGCGTTCATGAGATAGCTGTCAGGATATTTTTCGCGCCATGTGTCAACTTCATTCTGAGCTTCTTTGTATTCTTTCAAATGAATATATGACAAAGCAATAAGATCGGTCAGTTCATCATATTCATTCGGTCCATAAATGAACATGTCCCGCAGTTCTATCAGTTCGGATAAAGCCTGTTCCTTTTCCAGGGTGTGGAATATCAGTTCAGGCATTTGCTCGGACATGAAATTGAGATCGACCGGATCAGCACCGGTATGTATGAGGTCAGTGAACTTTTCAGGCAATGCCCCTTGTTCTTTCAGCACACCGCAGACATGTTTGAATTCTTCGAGCTGCTGTTTGATCTTATTCGGCGTGTCCGCACCTTTTTTCATATTGGAATGGAATGCATGCCAGATACTGCCTGCAGGCATCGGATCATAAAGATCGTCATCAGAGTTGTATCTTTTGAAGTTGTATACATCTGCATGAAGGTTTTCCATGAGTCTTTCCTGCTCTTCAGCCGGATCGAAATGATCAAAATCTCCGATCTGTTCCAGTTCGAGATTCCATGGCATATACCAGTCAATTTCTTCAAGATCTTCACTTGTATCGGGCGGGATCTCACCATCCAGATAGCGTGTGAATCCCCAGACGTTATCTTCCCAGATCCCGGCACCTGCTCCGTCAATGATGACAGCAGTTTCATCTGAATCATACTCGACAGGACGTTTGTATACTTTGCATTCAAATTCCCAGTTGTCACCCGTGTCATATATTAAGCGGAATGAAGGGCTAAGATCCTCGAGTGTACTGTCTTTCATGGAGCGGTAATGATCAAAGTAATCATCCAGCCATTCTTCCGGTACAAATGAAAGTTTCCTGACCCGGAACATAAATGCATGTTCATAAGTCGCTCGAAAACCTGTGCAGATCACACAGCCAAGTGTCTCAAGATCGATGTCAGGTTTCACAAGAAATGTTCTGTACAGCCTGTTTTTTGCCAGGATGAAGGATGCTTTGATTTTAGTGTACAGCATAAGCTTTCTCCTCTATTCAAATGATGATTTTCAGCAGATCCAATACACTTTCAATATACCGTGAATGAAAGAAAAATAAAACGGTATTTCATATGTTTGTTTTGAATCAGTGAAAATCCCGCATGGACTGTATTTCTTTCATAAATTTTCAGTACCGCATGATGAAACAGGACTTTTTTCAGGAAACCCATGTATTCTGCATGTTCCGGAAGTATGATAAGAAACGGCACTCTTTGAAGCGGATGCCCGGGAGAAACACAATGAGATTCAAAACAGTCAAAAACAATTCCTGGAGCGGAATACTCCTCAATGCGCTCATCGCCGCATTCAGTCTGTTCATCAACGGATTCGGCGTATATCTGACCATACAGGCAAACATCGGGGCAGGACCGTGGGATGTTCTGAATCTCGGTATCTCAAAGACACTCGGGATCCTGTACGGAACAGCTTCCGTTGCAGTATCCTATATGATCCTTGCAATCGACATATTCATGAAAGAACCGATCGGCATCGCGATGTTCATCGATGCGCTGGTCGTTGGAAAGAGCGTGGACTTTTTCAATATGATCCATGCTGTGCCGGCAGCTTCTTCAATGGTATCAGGCATCCCGATGATGTTCATCGGTCTGATCATCATTGCCTTTACACAGTACACATACATGGCTGCTTCGCTTGGCTGCGGTCCCCGCGACACACTGCTTGTCGGACTGGCAAAACGGTTTCACAGCGTGCCGATCGGTACAGTGAGCATCTTTCTTCTCAGCCTGGCAACTCTGACCGGGTGGCTGCTGGGCGGTCCGGTCGGCATGGGTACGCTGATCTGTGCGTTCTGCGCAGGTCCGATCATGCAGGTCATATTCACTATGGTCCGCTTCGATGCGGCACATGTGCACCATCAGAACCTGAAGGAATCGCTCGGCGTGATCCTGCACTGAGAAGTACATAAGAAAACACCGTCGCTCTGACGGTGTTTTGCATGAGTCTATGATTTGTTTACGATATCGGATACCATATCAGAGAGATCTTCTGCAGGGTCTGTTTCTTGAGCCTCTGTTTTTCTGCCGGCGAATGTGACTGTCACATCCGGGTCACATGCCTGTCCTGTTAGCACGCTGTGCGGGATCAGGTTCAGCCAGTTATGCGCTTCAGCATCTGCCTGCATCAGCTTTTCTGTGATAATTTACCGTTATTCTTAACAAAATAGTACGATTACAAACATTGTTTTGGGCAATATGAAATAATGAGATCAGATAAAGCTGAACGTGCATATCATTTCTGTTCTCCGGCAGTTCCGGAGAACACACACATACATCATTGTTTTGGAGGAACTTATGAAGAAACTGAAGGTAGTGACCATCGGCGGGGGAAGCAGCTACACCCCAGAACTCGTAGAAGGATTCATCAAACGGTATGAGCAGTTCCCGTTGACGGAACTGTGGCTTGTCGATGTTGAGGCAGGCAGGGAAAAGCTTGATATTATTACGGGATTAACGAAGCGGATGTTCCATAAGGCCGGTCTGGATGTGGCAGTGCATCAGACACTGGACCGCAGAACGGCATTGAAGGACGCGGACTTTGTAACGACACAGTTCCGTGTGGGAGGACTGGACGCCAGGGACAAGGATGAACGGATCCCGATCAAATATGACGTGATCGGTCAGGAAACAAATGGTCCCGGCGGAATGTTCAAAGCACTTAGAACGATCCCGGTCATATTCGATATCATTCATGACTGTGAAGAGCTGTGTCCGGATGCCTGGATCATTTCCTTTACCAATCCCAGCGGGATCAATGCGGAAGCAGTCTTCCGCCATACAGGATGGAAGAAGTTCATCGGTCTGTGCAACGGTCCGGTGAATATGATCAAGCATATCCGGGAATATCTGGAGCTGAGTGAAACAGATGTACTGGAAACAAAGTTCGGCGGACTCAACCACATGGTATTTGCGCTGGATGTGAAGGTGAACGGGGAAGACAGAAACAGCGAACTGATCGAAAAGATCATAGCCAGAAAGCAGAGTGATACGCTGAAGAATATTACAAACATTCCCTGGTCTGAGCATTTCCTGAGAGGCATGGGGTATTACGGCATTGATTACTGCCGTTACTACTATATGAAGCCGGAGATGCTGGAACACCTCAAACAGGATGCGGCAGAAGGAAGGAACCGGGCAAGAGTCGTCAAGGAAGTTGAGAAGGAGCTGTTCCGCAAATACAGCGATCCGGAATTATGCGAGAAACCGAAAGAGCTGGAACTCAGAGGCGGTGCACTATACTCGGATGCCGCATGCAATCTGATCTGCTCGATCTACAACGATACCGGAGATGTACAGGTCGTGGATACGCGCAACAACGGTGCCATTTCCGATCTGCCGGATGATGTTGCTGTAGAAGTAAGCTGTGTGATCACAAAGGACGGACCGGTACCGCTCCAGGTCGGAGCGCTGCCGCTGCAGGCTGCCGGACTGATCCATCAGCTGAAAGCATTTGAGATCCTGACGACCAATGTCGCGCTCAGCGGGAATTACGATGATGCGCTTCTGGCGATGACGATCAATCCGCTTGTCCAGTCAGAATACAAAGCAAAGCAGATCCTTGATGAAATGCTGGAGGCACATAAGGAATACCTGCCTCAGTTCTTCCGGTGAGTTATGAAGAAGCCGGATATTCTGATGTTTATTTCCGACCATTTCCGCAGCGATGCGCTGTCGGTAAACGGAAATCAGGCAGTTCAGACAAAGCATATCGACGCTGTCGCACTGAATGACGGCATTTCCATCGACAACGCGTTCTGCCAGAATCCTGTCTGTGTTCCAAGCAGGTGCAGCTTCCTGAGCGGCAGATATCCGCATACAGGCGGATTCCGCACCATGCACCATCTGCATGGACCGGATGATCTGAACCTGCTCAGGGAACTGAAGAAGCAGGGATATCATATTTACTTCGGCGGAAAGAACGATGTATTCCGCGAGGATGTACCGCTGTCAGAATACTGTGATTACCGCAGTGACGCCTACAAAGAAATGGGCACAAAGGCAGCCGGAAAGCCGCTGCCTGAGGGCTATACGCCGATCCTGGATCAGTTCACACAGGAACAGGCTGCAGAGGCTGCTGCCATCAAGGAAGCATCACGGAAAGACCCTGACAGCAGATATTACTATGCGATCTATCAGGGAGAGGTATCCCATGACAATCCGCTTGCGGCAGGAAGCCTCGGGGCGGAAGACGTACAGATCGCTGACGCAGTGAATTACCTGAGAAACTATCATGGAGAGGCGCCGCTCTGCATGTATCTGTCCCTGGTATGTCCGCATCCCTGGTATGCGGCATTCCCGGAAGACTATGAGCGGGTGTGTGACGCATATGTCAGACCGGCGATCCGTCTGACTGATGAGCAGAGGGCCCGTAAGGCTTCTATCCTGGAAGGGATCCGTAAGAATCACCGTCTGTATCAGTGGAGCGATGAAGAACTGTTTTCCCTGAAGAAGACGTATCACGCGATGATCGGACATGTAGATGAGAACTTCGGCAGGGTCATGAACGCCTTAAAGGAGACACAGCGTTATGATGACTCCCTGATCTTCATGTACTCCGATCATGGCGACTATGCCGGGGATTATGAGATCACCGAGATCAACCAGAATACATTCGAAGACTGCCTCAGCAAAGTTCCTCTGGTGATCAAGCCTCCGAAAGGATATGAGGTAAGACCAGGCAAGAGAAGAGCACTTGCTGAACTGCTGGACATTCCGGCAACGGTCGCTGAGATCGCAGGCTTTGAACTGTCTGAAGATGAATTCGGCAAGTCACTTGTCCATCTGTTTGCGCATGATGAAGAACACCGTGAGACCGTGCTTTGCGAAGGAGGCAGAAGACAAAGCGAGAAGCAGTGCGAGGATGACAATCATTCACCAGATACTCTCTGGTGGGCAAGGACGAGCGTGCAGACAAGGATCCCTGAACATACCAAAGCAGTCATGCTGAGGGACCATGACTATAAATATGTCTTCCGGTATTACGAATCAGATGAACTGTATGATCTGAAACAGGATCCTGAGGAGCGTCAGAACCTGGCAGGTGATCCGGAATATGCCGGCATCATCCAGCATATGAAGAACATCCTGCTGGAACGGATGATCGAAACATGCGATGTCGTTCCAAGGACCATCGACAAACGTATTTAACGAATGATAACGGTACGGCAGTGCCGTTATTTTTCGGAATATGACGGGAGTCGTATATAATGGAGCGTGGAGGAATATTATGGCACTTGAGAAATTTCTGAAAGAACGCATCACGGATGCCGAAGTCCTTGTAAAGGAACTGAGGAAAACATTTGCGTATGTATCCGTGCTTGGTTCTGTTTCTAAAACAAAACGGATCATTTCATCGACCCGTATGAGCTCAGCCGATGATATCGATGATGAGTGCGGATTTGTCATCAGAATGTTTGACGGATCGCATTACAGCGAGTATTCGACAGATGAGATCCGGGGACTGGATCCCGAACAGGTCATCGCATCTGTCAGGCTTCCGGAAATGAAGCAGCCTTTTGTCAAGGCACCGCTGCTGGAGGAAGAGGAACTTGTACAGTCCTTTGTCCGTGAGGACGAACATCCGATGAGCGATGAAGCGATCATGGAACAGCTGAAGGCGATCCGCACATACTGCGAACAGAAGGATGCGCGCATCATCAATGCGCAGGCGACATACCGCAAGCGTTCCGTATCCAAGATCTTCGTATCCGAGAAGAAGGTGCTGGACCAGCACTATGAATGGATCAATGCGATGCTGCTGCTGTCAGCCAGAGAGGGAGAAGTCATCCAGCAGCACTACACCGTGGAAGGTGAAGCAGACAGCCGCAAGGCACTGGATGAGCTTGATCAGCGGAAAGATGCAGAAGCAGATCTGGTACTGCGCATGCTGAAAGCATCACCCGTAGAACCGGGTGTGTATGACGTCATTACCGACCCTACGATCAGCGGTCTGATCTGCCATGAGGCATTCGGACACGGTGTTGAGCAGGATATGGTCGTCAAGCACAGAGCGAAGTCAGTCAACTACGTCAATAAGCAGGTCGGCAGTACAAAGCTGAACATGCATGACGGGGCTGGGGCAGTGCTTTCTGCCGCATCCTATTTCTTCGATGATGACGGTGTCCTGGCACAGGATACACACATCATTGAAGACGGTATTCTGAGACGCGGCATCAGCGATGCGCTGTCTGCGCTGGAGCTTGGACAGAAGCCGAGCGGAAACGGCAGACGTGAATCATACCGCCGCAAATCCTATTCCCGTATGACGAATACATTCTTCTCACCGGGAACAGACAAGGTGGAAGATATGTTCCGTTCCATCAAGCACGGTTATTATCTGTGCAATACGAACAACGGCATGGAGGATCCCAAGAACTGGCAGATCCAGTGCACGGCTGAATACGGTCTGGAGATCAAAGACGGAGAACTGACCGGCAAGATCATCGCGCCTGTTGTGATTTCAGGCTCCGTACTGGACCTGCTGAATTCGATCACCATGGTATCCGATGAGTATAAGATCATCGGTTCCGGCGGCTGCGGCAAAGGACATAAAGAGTGGGTGTTTGTCTCTGACGGCGGACCGTTCATGAAAGCGAGGGCGAAACTGGGATGATGACGATCAATGAATTGAAGGAACTGATTGAAAGCAATCAGGATATCAGCGCATATGAGATCAGGCAGTCAGCCAATGCGTCTTATCAGCTCTTCTATGTCTCGGAAGAACTTGAAACAAACAGAAGCGTCAATACGGAAGATCTGTCAGCCGTAGTCTACACGGACCATGAAGGACTCAGAGGTTCTTCCTCTGTTGTGATCACATCTGCGGATGACCGTGAAAGCGTAACGGAAAAACTGAAGGCTGCAGTACGCAAGGCAGCACAGGCATACAACCCGTATTATCCGCTGGCTGAAAAGACAGAGAACATCCATGCCGTATCAGATAAGGCATGCGATCTTTCCCTGATCGCCCGGAATACGGCAGATGCCGTATTTGCGGCAGAAGCAGGAACAGATGCCAAGCTGAACGCAACGGAGATCTTTGCGGACCACAATACCGTCCGTTTCCTCAACAGCAGCGGCGCAGACCACAGCTATGACACGTATTCCGTATTCTGTGAGACGATCCCGAGCTATGACGGGGAAAAGGAAGATGTTGAACTGTATTACAGCAGATATGCGGATATTTCCGATCCT
The DNA here is from genome assembly GCA_946622165.1 of uncultured Erysipelotrichaceae bacterium. Taxonomy (GTDB): domain Bacteria; phylum Bacillota_I; class Bacilli_A; order Erysipelotrichales; family Erysipelotrichaceae; genus Bulleidia. The sequence goes on along the minus strand of CAMOPG010000049.1, from coordinate 709 downwards.
GCAGAATTTACGGAAACAGTCGGTACGGCATTGTCCAATGTCCGCTATAGATATGACGCATTGAAGCTGGAAGATGTCACGATTCCTGAAAACTGCCTGGTGGCGGTACAGGGTGACATGCTGAGAAACATCATGACGAACTTTGCCCAGGAGCTTTCCTACAGCAGGCAGTACTACAAGATGAGCCACAGCCAGCTGAACGATCAGATCTCTGCTGTACCGTTTGACATGGTGCTCAAAGGCCAGGAGGAAGGCATATGCGGTTCTTCACCTGTGGACCCGAGCGGTATCGTTCTGAAGGATACGAAGGTCATTGACCAGGGCAGAGCAGCTGCCTTCTGGGGTGACCAGCGTTTCGGTTATTACCTGAAGCAGGAACACATTACCGGCTCTTATCCGATCGCCTGTGTACAGAACTATCCGGTCATCTCTGAGGAAGATCTTAATAGACCGATCCTGTACCTGATGAGCTTCTCCGCACCTCAGCTGGAGTCTTCCAGCGGCTACTTCGGAGGAGAAGTACGTCTGGCACTGCTGGTGGAAGGAGACAAGGTCACGCCTGTTACAGGCTTCTCTGTCAGCGGCAATATCTATGAAGCAGTTCATACTGCAAAGTTCTCTGAAGAGACAGCTTCTGTCAGTGCAAGAGGCAGAATGTCATTCAAGGGACCGAAGTACATGTACTTTGAGCAGCTGAAGCTGCACTGAT
>CAMOPG010000048.1:0-14917 GCA_946622165.1 uncultured Erysipelotrichaceae bacterium | reverse complement strand
CCCGAGTGCCTTCTTAATTTATCACTATCATTTCCTCATTGCAAGCACTTTTTTTATTTTTTTCATACATTTTGTCACAGTGTCCCGGACATTAAAAAATCTGCCCTTTTTCAGGACAGACTCTGTTCGGATTATGGATTATGCTTCAGCTTCCCATTCTTTGATCAGGCATTCACCGTTGGATTCACAGATCGCTTTGAATACGTCATAGGATTCCTTCTTGGATCTTTCCAGAGTTCCGCTGCCGTCATTCTGTCTGTCAACATACACGAAACCGTATCTCTTCTTCATTTCACCTGTTCCGGCAGAAACGACATCGATCGGACCCCAGTACAGATAACCCATAACATCGACGCCATCGAGAATTGCTTCATGGACGTTTCTCAGATGTTCTTTGATATACCTCTGGCGGAATTCATCATGGATCATTTCTCCTTCCGGGGCTTTTTCTTCGATCAGGCCGATACCGTTTTCAACTATGAACATCGGCAGATGATATCTGTCATACAGGAAGTTCAGAATATAGCGCAGTCCGACCGGATCGACGGGCCAGTTGTACGGTGCAGGCGAAGATTCCTTCAGATACGGGTTCTTTGCACCGGCAGCTCCGCCGGTATGCATCTTCATGACAACATCCTTATCATACACGGTTGACATGTAATAGCTGAAGGAATAGAAGGAGACCGGATACTTTCGGATCAGTTCGAGCTCATCTTCACGCATTTCCGGTGTTGCATCCTTTTCTCTCATGATGCGCTTTACATAACCCGGAATAATACCAAGGCAGAATGCGTCCGCGATGAACAGGGAAATGTTGCGGGCATTATTGTAGGCGCCGAGTACATTTTCGGGATCGCAGTTTGCCGGATAGCTGGCAACGGAAGACGACGAGATCATACAGCCGACTTTTGCGTCAGGATCGATCTCCTGACAGAGCTTCACTGTCCAGGCATTGGCTACGCAGATGTTGTAATAGGCAGCCCAGCGTTCTTTTTCCGTAATTTCAGCAGGTCTGTCTTTCAGTGCAGGATCTCTTGTCAGGATACCGTTCGGGAGAGGCATTCTGCAGATATTATTGACTTCATTGAATGTCAGCCAGTATCTTACTTTTCCCTTATAGCGGTTGAACAGTGTTGTAACATATCTCTTCCAGAATTCGATCAGTTCTCTGCTGCTCCATCCGCCGTATTCTGTCATAAGGAACAGAGGTGTTTCATAATGAGACAGTGTAATGACCGGTTCCATTCCAAGTCTGTTCATTTCATCAAACAGATCATCATAGAACCTGAGTCCTGCTTCATTGGGTTCTTCTTCATTTCCGTTGGGATAGATCCTGCCCCACGCAATTGATGTACGGAACGCATTGAAGCCCATGCCCTTCATCAGTGCAAGGTCTTCCTTGTATCTGTGATAGAAATCGATTCCTTCATGCGAAAGATACTTTCTGTTCGGGTCCAAAGCCATTTCCCATTTGCCTGTTTCATCATTCCATTTCAGACCCGGATCCTTCGATCCGATTCCGATCATAACGTCGGTGATGTTGGGTTTTTTGCCGTCTTCAAGCCATGCACCTTCAGCCTGATTTGCAGCGATCGCGCCGCCCCACATAAAATTCTTAGGAAAGCTCATATGATTAGTCCTCATCTTCATATATTTGTAATTTCATTTTACTATATAAAAAAGGTTTTATATGTGGCATTCTTTGATATTACGTATCAAGACGTCAAATTTCCATGTGCACGAAAAATGATTGATTCAATTTGTATTGTTTCCGTAAACGTTTCATTGAATTTGGCTGAAACGGAACTATAATTAGATTATCAAATGTTTCACATACAATAGGAGGAACTATGAAATTCAAAAAATCATTTGGTTTGGTCATGGCTTTTGCTATGAGCTTAAGTCTGACAGCATGCTCGGGCGGTTCATCTTCCAATGAACCCTCCAAGCCTGAACCGGCAGCTACAGAAAAAGCTGAAGAAACTGTCGATTACTCAGGCTATACGATCCGTATCTATTCCAATTCCAACTCAACAGAACGCACCACATGGCTGATCGATCATGCCAAGAAAGCCGGCTTCACGATCAGCATTGACGACAACAGCGTCATTTCCGGTGATACAGCTGCAGTACAGGCTGCCAACGAGAATAAAGACGGTGACCTGATCTTCGGTCTGAATGAAACCCGCTGGGGTCAGATCGTTGACGGACAGTACGAAAACCTGAAGCTTGCTGACTGGACGCCTTCCTGGGCAGGCGATGTAGGAGAATACAAGTATGACGGAAAGGCTTACGGTATCGTTATCCAGAACGTCCTGATGCTCTACAGAAATGATGAACTCGGCACAAACGGTGAAGCACTTCATTTCCAGCACTGGGCTGACGTCATCAACAGCGGCTATAAATGGTATCGTCAGAATAAAGTCGGCGGAACGACCAACGCCAACATCAACTCCGCAATGCTGTACGCATTCACAGATCCTTCCAGCCCTGCAGGCGGAATCTCCGTTGACGGATGGAAAGCACTCTGGAAGTTCTGCGCTGATGGTGTATATTCTTCCGAAGATACATATAAATACGGATTCGATCCTCTGAACAAAGGTGATGTTGCTGTTACGGAATTCTACAGCTCTGCTCTGTACGGAAAGATCGACGCAGCTGCTGAAAGCTCCGATAAGCCGATCACAATGGACAACTGGGCTCTGGTAGACATCGATGACGGTACATATTACATTGCTGAATACCTCGGAATCCTTGATAAGGCTGGACGCACTGAAGAACAAACAGAAGCAGTCAAAGCATTCTGCGAATGGTTCGGCAGTGCCGAAACACAGGCTGATTGGGCTGAAATGTTCGACTCCTTCCCTTGCAACAAAAAAGCTGCTGCTCTTGTTTACGGAAGCGAGATCCCTGAGATCTACACGCTCGACAACTTCGCACTTTCCACAGTTCCGGGAACAGATATGACATATGCAGCATATGTTGCAGCTCATACTTCCGAATGGACAAATATTTTGACAAACCTTGGATTCTACTGGGCTGACGCAAAAGATGCACCGGCAGAACCTGACTGGGATAATCTTGACTGGGCTACATTGACACAGTCTAAATGATGATTCGTATCATTGTTGTTTTGTAAGCTTGCAGCGGGGTCTCCCGCTGCAAGTTTCACATTTAGAGAAGGGAAAAAGCATATGATTGATTTAAAAAATATAATCGTGAGGTTTGGGGACTTTGAAGCGCTTCACAATATCAATGTGAATGTAAACCAAGGCGAGTTCTTTACATTCCTGGGTCCGTCCGGATGCGGCAAAACAACAACATTAAGAACGATCACGGGCTTTATCCGCCCGGCCGAAGGAAAGGTATTTGTCAATGGCAAAGACATTACCAATGTTCCGATCGAAAAAAGAAATATCGGTATCGTTTTCCAGAGCTATGCTTTATTTCCTACCATGACGGTATATGACAATATTGCATACGGACTGAAGATCAAAAAGATGAGAAAAGACGAGATCGACCAGAAAGTCAGAACGATTGCGAAAAAAGTCGACCTCTCGGATGATCAGCTTGCAAAAGCTGTTTCCCAGCTGTCAGGCGGTCAGCAGCAGCGTGTAGCCATCGCGCGTTCTCTTGTTACTGAGCCTGAGATCATCTGTCTGGATGAGCCGCTGTCAAATCTTGATGCGAAACTCCGTGTTCAGCTGAGGACTGAACTGAAGCATATGCAGAAGGAATTCGGGATCACCAGCATTTATGTCACGCACGATCAGGAAGAAGCACTGACGCTTTCCGACAGGATCGCTGTATTCAACAAAGGATACATTGAGCAGATCGGTACACCGAACGAAATATACAACCATTCCGCTACGGAATTTGTCTGCAACTTCATCGGAGATATCAACCGTCTCAATGACAATATTGTTGCCAGACTCAACGAGCATGGTGCTGAACTTGATCCGGCATGGCATCACTATATCCGTCTGGAACGCCTCCACGTAAACAGTGAACCGAAGAAGGATGATATTGTTCTCAAAGGAGTGGTCAAGAACAGGGAATACTACGGTCTGTACATTAAATACTATATTGACTGTGAAGGTCAGGAGCTCAAGATCATAGAAAAGAATGATGGCATCAATCTGTATGACACCGGTGATTATATCAATATCATCATGTCAGCCCGTGATCTGATGAGCTATCCGCCTAAGGAGGCCTGAGTATGACAGCTTCCAGATTGAAGCAGCCAAAACCATTTAATACCGAAAGGGCCTTCCAGCTGATCGGCTTCCTGTGCTTCGCATATCTGTTCTTCGGATTCATGCTGCTGCCGTGTCTGAATACACTCACTAGTATTTTCACGGTCAAGGATGCTGCAGGAAACATTGACCCGTTTGCGGTTATCAGATTCTTCCTTGCAGGCAATATGCCGAGGTTTGTATGGAATTCCCTGAGGCTGGCTGTTGTACTGACCATTACCGTCAATATTGTCGGTATATCGATCGTTCTTCTGACAGAATACTTTGATATCAAAGGTGCGAACATCCTGCGTCTGGGATATATGACCACACTGATCTACAGCGGTGTTGCACTTGTCACAGGCTACATGTTCCTGTATTCAAGTGACGGCATCATGACGACAAAGCTTCTGGAGATGTTCCCGAATCTCAATCCGAAATGGTTCTCCGGATACAAGGCAGTACTGTTCACCATGACATTCGCATGTACCAGCAATCATGCCCTGTTCTTGAGAAACGCGATCCGCGGCATTGACTACAATACCGTGGAAGCCTCCAGAAATCTCGGCGCAAGTCCGTTTACAACACTGTTCAAGGTTGTATTTCCGACATTGATCCCGACATTGTTCTCACTTACGATCATGACATTCATCACAGGTCTGTGCGCGATGTCTGCTCCGACGCTCCTGGGATATGACTCGATCAACCCGGAGATCGTCAGACTGGCAGGAAGTTCCACAGCAGATGAATCATTCCCGCAGGCCAGAGCTGCCCTGCTTTCGATCATTCTGGCATGCTTTACGATCCTGCTTTTGACGATCCTGTCTTCTTATGAAAGAAAAGGACATTATCTGTCCGTATCCAAGACAAAGGCAAAACTGCAGAAGCAAAAGATCGACAACCCGGTGCTGAATGTACTGATGCATATCTATGCATACGTGCTCTTCATCATTTATATGACACCGGTCGTCATGATCGTTCTGTTCTCGTTCCAGACATATCAGGCGATCAAGGTGAAGCGCCTGGATCCGGCAAACTGGACATTCATCAATTATTACGGCACACAGGATTATCAGTATCTGACTTCACGCGGCAAGTACAAAACGATCGAAGGTTCGATCTCAGGTGTATTCTCTAATGAAGCAACGCTTGGCGGCATTCATACCAGCTTTGTGCTGTCTGTAATCGCTGCTGCACTTGCCTGTGTCATTGTCGTCATTGCCTGCAATTACATCTTCAAGCACAAAAAAACCGGCACAGTCCTGGAATATGCTCTGCTGTTCCCATGGCTGCTGCCGACGATCCTGATCTGCTACTCTTACCGTGTCTTCTTCAACAGCAGTGACATCTGGTATGTATTCGGAAAGAACCTGTATTACGGAGACCGTGTCAGGATCCTGATGGTTATCGCATACATGGTCGTCCGTCTGCCGTTCTCGCTGCGTATGATCAAAGCAGCGTTCTATCAGATCGATGAAGAACTGGAAGATGCCGCAAGGAATCTCGGCTCCTCACAGATCAGGACATTCCTGAAAGTCAAGCTGCCGATCATCATGCCGAGTGTTCTGGCTGTATTTGCACTGAACTTCAACACACTGTTTACGGAATATGACATGGGTGCTACATTTGCCAGCTCATACGGAACGACCTACGCAATGGTCATCCAGAGTATGTGCCGTGAAGAAGGTCTGTATGGATTCAATGTAAATGCATCCGGCAGACGCTGCGCATCGACCGTATTCATTATGATCGTATCCGGCATCATTCTGTATCTGGTATACGGTGTCGGCGGAAGAGATATCGGTGAACGCATCGCTGCCCGCGAACGCTTCAAAAAGCTGTTCAGCCGTTTCAAGAAGAAGGAAGCCTGACCATGATCAAAAACATATTGTTTGATATGGGCGGTGTTCTTGTCCGTTTCGATCCTGATTATTTTGTCAAACGGACAGGCATCACAGATGCGGATGACCGCCTACAGTTAAGACGCGAGATCTACGGCAGTACGGACTGGGTGGAACTGGACCGCGGCATCATCGATGATCCGCTCATGATCAAGCGTGCTGAAAAACGGCTGGATACCCGGCTCCATCCATATATCCATGAACTTGTATCAGAATGGAGCAGCACACATGATGAGATCCCGGGAATGTATGAACTGGTCGAGCAGCTCAGCAGGAACTATGATCTGTATCTGCTGACGAACGCAAGTCTGCGTCATCATACATACTGGCCGGAATACAGAGTATCCTCATTCTTCAAAGAAAACGTATTTCTCTCAGCAGATCATCAGCTGCTGAAACCTGATCAGGAATACTTCAGAAAAGCACTTCGTACATTCGGACTGAATGCTGAAGAATGCCTGTTCATTGATGATTCTCCTGCGAATGCAGAAAGCGCATTGCGTACAGGCATCAATGCGGTCGTATTCTACGGGGATGCGGAAAAACTCAGAAACGATCTTCGGAAACATCAGATCAGCATATAACAAACTGAGCAGGTCGCATGACCTGCTTTTCTTATCCTGCAATGAGTCCGATCACAGCTGATATAACGATCAGAAGGATCGGCGAGATATTTTTCTTCAGTACTTTCCTGCCGCCGAAATACATCAGACAGAGCATAACAGTCATCAAGGTATTTCTGGTGTTAAGTACGGATCCGGGCATGCAATTCCTGATGACCATGCACAGACCTGTCGCGAGAATGATCCCGATCACGCACGGTTTGAGACCGCTCAGTGCTGCCTGAACATATTTGTTTCCCATAAAGTTCTTCATGGCAGCCGTGATCAGCAGAATGATGATAAATGACGGCAGTACGACAGCAGCTGTTGCGATCAATGATCCGACCAGTCCAGCCTGACTGCTGCCGACATACGTTGCAAGATTGACCATGATCGGTCCCGGCGTACTTTCACTGACTGCGATCATATATGCCAGAGCATCCTCGCTGAGCCAGCCATAAGAAAGAACGATGTCACGAATCAGAGGTATTGCCGCATATGCTCCGCCGAATGCAAATGCACCGACCTTCAGGAATCCCCAGAATAATTCAAGCAGGATCATTTCATCACCCCTCCTGCCGTCTTGTGCAGGATCCCGATCAGTGCTGCAGCCACAAGCATGACGATCACGGAAACATGAAAACTGAATATATCGGCAGCGAGTACTGCGATAAATGCACATCCGGCAACGATCTCAGGGAATGCTTTCTTCTTCATTTTCTTCAGCATTTTGAGACCTGCGTCAACGATCAGTATGCCGACAGCGATCTTAATGCCTTGAAACGCCTTTGCGATCCATGTAATCTCCAGAAAGTGATCAAGAAAACGTGAAATACCGAAAATGATCAGGAATGACGGAAGCACGATGCCCAGTGTCGCTACAAGCGCTCCGGCAAAACCTGCCTGCTTGTAGCCGACAAATGTTGCACAGTTGATGGCAATCGGACCCGGTGTGGATTCCGCAATGACCGTGATATTCATCATGTCATCATGCGTGATCCATTTTTTCTCCTCGGCACATGCATGTTCAATGAGTGCGATCATTGCATAACCGCCCCCGAAGGTAAAACAGCCGATCTTCGCAAAAGTCAGGAACAGTTCAGCAAGTATGTTCATGTTCTTTCCTCCTGAATTCACAATTGCAGACATTGGGATCTCGATCCAGGATCAATGACTGTTCTCTCATGGCGGAAAACATTTCCGCAAGACTGTCAACTGCCGTCTGAACAGGGAAATAGTGTATATGATATCCGCAGCGTTCCCCATAGACAAGGCCTGCTTCCTTCAGTACTTTCATGTGCTGCGAAACAGCCGGTTCACTGATGCCCAGCTTCTTTGAAAGTGACCTGACACAGTGCTTCCGTTCCAGCAGCATCCTGAATATTCTGAACCGCATCGGTTCCCCTAATGCTTTCAGCATCTTTTCCTTTCCCATCAGATACCTCCGTCATCAATTGATCATGTATATTCAGCATTATAATTCCGCATTTCAATTAAGTATATACTTAATTGAAAAGAAGGCGTTTGAAAGGGGAGAATCGATCTCCCCTGTCGTCTTTCGCTGATGATCTGAAATTATCTGTTATCAAGCACAGATATCGTATTTATCAAGTTCTGTCAGTACGGCCGTTCCGTTTTCCGCAAAGAATCTGACTTCTGTATCCGTATCGATATCCGGATAGACATTGCCGGTCATGACATGCTTTCCGCCGTCCACAAACACTTCAAGAGAACATACATCCAGGAACATGTCCAGTGTGATCTTTTCCGGCTCCCCGATATCCAGATATCTCTTCTGGGTAACCGTGTCCTTGCCTTCGATCGTGATCCCGGATCTGCTTCTGTCAAAGATGAGTGCTTTTTCTTTTCTGTCGTAATAGATGACAGTTTCATGCTTATCAGAACTGAAGACCTTCAGTCCGCACTTTTCTGCACTGCCTGTATCGATCACGGCTTTGATCTCGATCACATTGCCCGAGACGCCTTCAACATTGATACAGTCATTCGTGCACGAAACATTCCTGACCGACACATGGTTTTTCCTGAACTGTTCGATCTCTCTGACAGGTCTCTGGATCAGCCTTCCGTTTTCCACATTCAGCTCACGCGGCAGCGTATATGTTCCTGCCCATCCTTCTTCACGTGTCGGGAATGAGCGGTCCCACATTTCCTTCCATGCAATCATGATGACTCTGCCGTCCGGCATTCTGAGTGACTGTGCAGCATAGAAGTCAAAACCGCTGTCTACCTCTCCGATATAGTCGACCTGGAAGCGGCCCGTTTCAAAGTTCAGCTTGCCCAGCATGTACAGACCTGAATGCAGATTCTGATAAAGATTGCCCATCTGCGGCAGATTCTGCGGGCTTGAGAGAACGACTTCCGTTCCATCGAGCACGAAATAATCCGGACATTCATAAACACCGTTCAGATGGTAGAACTCTTCACTGAATTCTTCCTGGTTATAAAGAAGTTTTCCTACGTAACTCCAATGATACAAATCATTTGATTTCAGCAGGACAAGATTTCCATACCCGTATATGTTCGGATCGATATTTGTCACATCCCCGAGAGACGGTGATGAAACCGGTCCGGCGCTTTTTACCGGAGGCTCAGGAACTGTTTTTCCGTCCTTGATATCCTTAACTCTTGCACCGGCAAGCATATAATAAACGCCGTCTTTCAGGAACAGCCTCGGATCGCGGAAATCACGCATAGCGATCTCAGGACTGATCTGATCTGCTGTGACGATCGGGTTGCCGGGATCTTTTTCAAAATGGACTCCTCCGTCTGTTGAAACTGCAATGCACTGTCTCTGAAGCTCAGGCTGTGCTGCTGTATACATCAGGAAGAGTTTTCCGTCCTTCTCGATTGCAGACCCTGAACAGCATCCGCAGATCTCTTCATAGTCTTCCAGCGGTTCCAATGCAAGCGGCAGACTTTCCCAATGGATAAAGTCTTCCGTCACAAAGTGACCCCAATGCATGATCCCCCATTCTGATTTATATGGATAGTGCTGAAAAAAGAGATGTGCCTTTCCGTTGTAGAAAATCGTACCGTTCGGGTCGTTTGCCCAGCCTGACAGTACGTTTGCATGGTAAAACTGCCTGTAACTCTTCTTCATATGATATTCCCCTCTCCTGAATCCCAATGATTTCCGATTCAGAAATATTCCTCATTACAAATCATATCAAACCGGCTTTTTACATACAATATCGGCAATACAAATACCGGCATTGCCGAAAAAGATGAAAGACGGTAACCGCTATGGATTCCCGCCTGCATGAATGATCGAGATCGTATGTGCGTATTCTTTTGCAGGCAGATGCCCTGCGAAAAGATACTTAAACCTATTAATAATTGGCTGCTTCAAGCAGTTTCTGGTCGATCCTCAGCATGACCTGCAGATAGTAGTTGTCCTGCTCAGGTGTCAGTTTGGACTCATCGATCGAATCCAGTGCTTCCATGGCTTTTGTATATTCATTCATCATGTTCAGATATTTTACCATAGCAGCTGTATCCGTTGAGTCATATGTCTTCATGAATTCAACGTAGGAATCAAAGAACTGTTCCAGGGCATCCATCTTCTGCTTGAACTCCTCAAAGCTCATTTCTGATCCGTCCTCCTGTACTTTCTCTGCAGTAGTATTCTGCTGTGACAGACGGATCGTCTGAACGCTCTTCCAGAAGTCGTTGTAATAACCTTCTTTGCAGTCATCAGACTCGAACATAGCGATACTGTTAATCGTTCCGTCAGAAGGATTCAGGAACCAGACAGCACGGCAGAGTCCGTCCAGTGAAGCACCATTGTTTCCTACAAGCGTCGTGTGGATCAAGGTACTGTTCATGACTATATCATTAACCGTGCCTGATTCTTCTTCCAGCAGTACCGGGTCACGGAAAGCATCAGTACTCATGATTCCATCGATATACTGTCTGCGGCCCTGTACTAGCTGATCATCTGTCATGCCGGTATCCGTATTGCTTTTGCTGACCCAGATCTCAGCAAAATTCCCGCTGTTCAGATCCCTGGCGGGATAATAATATCCGTTGTCTGCCTGCCAGCCGGGGATCTCCAGTTCATAATCACCTGCCTGCAGAGTGATATGCTGGAGCGTATCAAAGTCATCAGACTGAGCAGACTTTTCATAACTGCGCGGATCTTTCGATGGTTCAGCTGCTGCGGTCTGTACTGCCGCAGGCTTTGCAGCTGTATTTTCTTTTTGCGCTGTTTCCTCTGTACTTGATCCGGAAATGCCGGCAAGCATCAGGAACATCAGATATACAGCCCATGCAATGCCGATGATGATGCCTTTTTTCTTTTTATCCAGCGTATCTTTTTTCAGAACGATCAGTGTCACCGGGATCGGGAAACAGTAGATCCATCCGAAGAAATATGCCACTTTCTTCCAGAAGGATTTCCTGGATTCTTTCTTTTTCTCTTCCTTCAGCATGTCCAGTTTCTGCTGTTCCAGGCTGAGCTCTGCAGCCCTGATCCTTGCATTCTGTTCACGTTCCAGCTGACGGTCGATCAGATCTGTTGCAGACTGGAAAAGTCCCTTTTTTCCATGCTGTACATAGACTGTGTTTTTCTCATGATTCACATTGTATGTATTGTGATTGATCACATCTTTCGGTTTATGGATCACATACTTCGCACCGCAGTACGGGCATACTGCTTCTCCCTTTTCCTGGTCGATCCGGAGCGTTCCTCCGCACCTTTCACATTCTGCGTTGACAAATCCTGTTGTATCCTCAATGGTATTGATCTCTTTGTCCATCTGTTTTCCTCCTGAGCCGGATGCAGTGATATGCACTGTATCTGTCTCAGTCATTGTAGAACCGTTCCCCAAGGGAACAGTCAATCCCGTTTCACAGCAGGATCACTCAGAAAAAGTTCCGTTTCCGGAACAATTTCAGTCTGTGATAGTCTGAATAAATAATACTTATGCGAATGCATCTCCGATTCCAAATACAGCATCACATTCACCCATCTGTGAGGCATGCTTTTTAATTTCAGTCTTGGAGCATTCTCTGCAGAATTCAGCTTCACGTTGAGAAGATAATTTTTGTTGTTCTTCTTTTTTATTCCAGTTCAGACATGGATGTTTTTCCTGTCAGTGCTTCAAAGTCATTTACAAAATCCTGAATCGCACCGTCAATCGCAGCATTCTTTACAAATCCTTTTATGACATCGGCGGCACATGTGGCGTTTCCGACTCCGTATTCAGCAAGTTCCAGCACCTGCATGCTGTTCTTGAAGGAGGCTGCCAGTACTTCGCAGTCCATGCTGTTGTTTTCAAGAATGTTCTGGATCTTCTTCACAACGCCCACACCGTCATATCCCATATTGTCGATACGGTTGACATAAGGTGCCACATAGGAAGCTCCTGCCTTTGCGGCAAGATATGCCTGCATCGGTGTATAGACCACTGTTCCGCATGTCTGAATGCCTTCCTTTTTCAGTGCAGCCATTGCCTTGAAACCGGTCGGCGTGGAGGGCAGCTTGACCACGGTATTCTTTCCGAGCAGATCCATGATCATATGTGCATCCCTGAGCATGCCTTCATAGCTCAGGTCTACTGCCTGGGCAAAGATGATCCTGTCCTCTCCGATGACAGAACGGATCTCCTTTAATGTTTCCCGGGGATCACGCTTTGCTTTTGCAAGAATGGAGGGATTGGTTGTAACGCCGTCGATGGGATAATACTCATTCAGTTCTTTAATTGCTTCAATATTCGCGTCATCTATAAACAGTTTCATGTTATTTCCTTCTTTCTTCTTACAGTGACTGTTCTGTTCTTCCGATAATGTCATCCTGTGTCTTTCTAGAGAGTACGTTGAAGAATGCGCTGTATCCGGCTACTCTGACGATCAGATCCTTATGCTTCTCCGGATGTGCCTGGGCATCCAGAAGTGTTTCCCTGGATACGATGTTGTACTGCACATGATAACCGTGCAGTCTGTTGAAGAATGCTCTCAGCAGCATTTCCAGCTTCTGTTTGTTTTCTTCACTCGACAGCATCTGAGGCGTCATTTTCTGGTTCAGCAGCACGCCGCCTGTAATCTTTTCCGTCGGCAGTTTGGTAACAGACTTGAAGACTGCAGTCGGACCATTCTTATCAGCGTTGTGTGCCGGAGAGCATCCTTCTGCCAGAGGCTCACGAGCATTTCTGCCGTCCGGAGTTGCCATGGTGCCCATTCCCTGCCCGACATTCGCGGAGATGGAAGAAGTACCGCCGTAACGGATGCCGCCGATCGGACCTCTTGCATGTCTTGTGTTCGGATACTTTCTGATCTCATCCAGATAACTTTCGTAGGCATCCACAACCAGCTGATCCACTTCATCATTGTCATTGCCGTATTTCGGCGCATCGATCAGGAGTTCCTGGATTCTTCTGTTTTCTTCACTCCGGAAGTCATCGAGAATCGCATTCCACAGCTGTTCCGCTGTGATTTTCTTTTCCGTATAAACCAGCTTTTTGATTGCTTCCAGGGAATCTGCCATATTGGCGATGCCGACCTGGAGACCGGAGATGAAGTCATAGACGGCTCCGCCTTCCTTGATTGTCCTGCCTCGGCCGATGCAGTCATCGGTCAGAGCTGAGCAGAGAATATCCGGTACATCCCGTTCGCTTGCCTTATCAATCGCATTTTCCACAATAACGCTGTACCTTGTGAACTCCCTGACGGTTTTGTCCCAGACGGACATCAGTTCATCAAAGTCTTTCCATTCGGTGAAGTAACCGTAGCCTTTTGTAAATCTCTTTCCGCTGGTCAGATCCACGCCGTTGTTCATAGCGCACAGCAGAAGTCTCGGAAAATTGACATAGGACATGCCGGTGCAGCGGTAACCCCATTTGCCGGGTACAGCTGTTTCAACACAGCCGATTGCGCTGTAGTTATAGGCATCTTCTTCCTTCACGCCCCAGCTGATAAAGGATGGAATGATAATTTCATCATTGTTGAAGGCAGGCATGCCGAATCCGAGCTTCATGACTTCGATGCATTCATCGAAGAATGCTTTGTTCAGATTCGCATGATATCTGACGGTCAGGTTCGGCTGGGTAAGACGTGTCTGGGCAACCGACTGCAGCACCAGGAAGCTGAGTTCATTTACCGCATCCTTTTTGTCTGTCGTCTGACCGCCGATCGTAACGTTCTGGTACATCGGAGATCCTGCAGAGCTGAGCGTATGTGCCTGGCTTCTGACTTTATTAATCGTAAGTGTCTTGATCCACAGACATGTGAGAAGTTCCAGTGCTTCAGCTCTTGTAATCCGTTCGCTCTTCAGATCATTGATGAAGTACGGATACATGTACTGATCAAATCTTCCGTAGCTCAGTGAATGACCGTTGGATTCGATCTGAAGGATCAGCTGGATGAACCAGACGGACTGTACCGCTTCTTTAAAGGACGCAGCCGGTTCATACGGAACTCTTGCGCAGATCCTGGCCATTTCTTCCAGCTCGGCTTTTCTTGCCGGATCGGTTTCCTGTTCCGCCATCTTCGCAGCCAGAGCACTGTATCTTTGTGCGAATTCGCGCACGGCTTCGATCACGATCAGGACTGCCTTGTAGAATACATACTTGTCAATGGATTCCGGATCCGCAAGATCAAGACCCGCTTTCAGGGCTCTTGTTCTCTCTTCATATCCCTTCAGACCTTCCTTCAGCACCTTTTCATAATTCACAGCCAGATGTGCGTCACCCGCATTCAGCTTCCCTTCCATTCCGAAGACGCCTGTTTCCATAAATACGGACACTTCATCCGGAAGCAGCGCCTCACCTCTGGCTCTGAGGTTGTTATTCTCCCAGAACGGAGCGATGGATCTCAGCTGCTGCTTTGTCTCCTCGGTGATATAGAAAACGTCACCGTCTCTTTTCTCGAACAGATCCAGCTCATTCATGACGAATTCCAATGTGTATTCCGGAAATACCGGAGCATTTCTGTTTTTGGTTGCCTGATTGCCGGCCAGCAGCGTTTTATCTTCAATATAAACGGTCATGTTTTCGAGAATCTTTTTCAGCATCAGTGCTCTCATCATGACGCGCGGCTGATTTTTATTCTCTTCATATGCCTGTGTCGCAAGAACAGCACGTTCCGCATCTACATAAGGTTTTTCATCCAGGACTTCCTCACGGAATGCCTGCATTCTTTCTGTCAGTGATCCGAAATGTTC
>CAMOPG010000047.1:0-15111 GCA_946622165.1 uncultured Erysipelotrichaceae bacterium | reverse complement strand
GTATCTGCGGCAGACGACGCGCTGCACATAACACTGGAGTGTCCGGATACAGTTCCGTACACAGAGATCGAGGAGTGGACGATCACGGGATACCGTATTGCTGATGCAGCAGGAAATACCGTGATGGAAAATGAACCTGCAGAGTGGTCTAAAGCATCTGGAGGAACGGTTGAGCTCATCGTACCGTTGGCACTGCAGAAACAAGGCACTTACCGCCTGGTGATCACGGAGTTCACGGGACGCAGGAAAGCCGATCAGGATCTCCCGGTCAGAGGAAACTGGGAATGTACATTTGAATACTGAATCAAAAAAGAGCAGTTCATCATGAGCTGCTCTTATGCTGCTAATAGACCATTGCTTCCCAGACATTTCCGGAATGACCGATCGAGATGACTGTTCCGAATGTTCCCAATACGCAGGCTGCGTGTCCGGGTTCGTTCAGCCACCAGTTCAGGTTGGATTCCACGGAATTGCCGTATGCGACCAGGATCTCCCATACCATCGAACCATGCGGTTCCCCGACCTGTTCCATGACCGTATGATACGGTGTTCCATCAGGTCTTGTATGGCTGAGGAAATATGTGCATTCCTGTGCGCGGATCGCGGAAGCAGTCATGCCTGCGTCGCTTGCCAGCACATACGGATACAGACCGTATGCTGCACGTACCGCATTGATCGCTTCAAACATTGCATACACGGATCCGTCGTCATTGATCATCAATGTGGAAAGATCAACATTTTCGCCCGGTGCCAGGACCGGCGTATATACCTCTACCTCCAATGAGGCTGTGTCGGAATGACCGTGCATATTTGTGACCGTATAGTTTACCGTATACGTTCCGTTGACTTCTGTGTTGACATCGCTGTCGACACTGAGCGCCGGAAGGATGCCGGAACCGTCTGTGATCTGTGCAATGTATTCCAGCGGATCAAATTCAGAATTCTTTTTGACCGAAACTGTTTCTGCTGTAAGCAGCACGGAAGGATCGTCTGACAGGATATTCCTGATCAGGACCGGTACAGACAGTGCTGTGCCGACGCCTGTATCGTCATTCACGAAGTCGATATTGACGACAACAGAGTTCAGACCGGCCGATACCTGTGAGAACGGGCTGACACTGATCGCGGTATTTTCTGCATCGTATTCATCATAATACCGGGACAGAACTGTATGCTTGATCGTTTCAAGCGGCTGTGTATCAGAGGATTCCAGCTCTATGATCTGGAGATCCGTTTGACTGCCGTCCGGTTCTTCGGCACTGATCACCGGCGTGCCTGCAAGCACATATGTCAGTGCCGCAAGCAGCGGCAGTATTCTTTTTTTCGTACTTTTGTAGGTCATAATCGGGATTTTAGTGTTCCCGGCAGGAAATTGCAAGCAAAATGCCGATTTCATGCAAATTTCCCATAATCATAACGCTTACACAGCTTTTTTTAGGTATACTTGTGGATATGAAAACAGTAATTCAAAGAGTAAGCGAAGCTTCTGTGACGATCGACGGAAGCGTACACGGAGCGATCGGGACCGGGTATATGATCCTTGTAGGCATCAGGGATGAAGATACCGAGGCGGATGTCAGAAAGATGGCTGACAAGATCATGAAGCTCCGTATATTTGAAGATGCGGCAGGCAAGATGAATCTGTCGCTCGCACAGGTTGACGGTGCGGTATTATCCATCTCACAGTTCACACTGTACGCTGACTGCAAAAAAGGCAACAGGCCGAGTTTTGACAAAGCAGGCAAGCCGGAACATGCAAAAGAGATGTATCTTTATTTTAATGAGTACATCAGATCGCAGGGATTCCGGGTAGAAGAAGGGATCTTCGGAGCAGAGATGAAAGTCCGTCTGCTGAATGACGGACCGGTCACGATCCTGCTGGACAGCGAAACACTATAGGAGGACGGTATGGCAGTAGTTATTTACGGGAGCGAGGTATCCCGCAGACTGAAGGAAGAAATGAAGGAGGAGATCTCCGGATATCTTTCACAGGGTATGCGTGCGCCTCAGCTTGGTGTTATACTTGTCGGCGACAATCCTGCCTCCGTTTCCTATGTCAGAGGAAAGAAAAAAGCTGCCGAAGCAGTGGGGATCAGTCTGAATCTGATCCATATGCCTGAAGAAACAGCACAGGATGAGCTGGAACGGGCGATCACCGGACTGAATGATGATCCGGATACGGACGGCATTCTGATCCAGCTCCCGCTGCCCAAGGGACACGGGCTGGATGAGAACAGAGCGGTGCAGCTTGTTGATCCGGGCAAGGATGTCGATGGTCTGCATCCTGTCAATGTCGGACTGCTTCATTCCGGACTGGACGGCTTTGTGCCGTGCACGCCGATCGGCATCATGCAGATCCTGAAGGAAATGGGCTGCGATCCGGACGGGAAGCGTGCAGTCGTAGTCGGGAGATCAAAGCTTGTCGGTTCACCTGTCGCAAGACTTCTGCAGAACGCCAACGCAACGGTGACTGTGTGTCATTCACACACAAAGGATCTGAAGGAGATCTGCCGGAATGCGGATATTCTCATCGCGGCGATCGGCAGGCCGAAATATATTACGGCTGAATATATCAAAACAGGTGCATATGTAGTGGATGTCGGCGTCAACCGAATGGAAGACGGGCATCTCTGCGGTGACGTTGATTTTGAGGCAGTTCTGGATATTGCAGGAGCGATCACGCCTGTCCCCAAAGGCGTTGGACCGATGACGATCTGTTCACTGCTTGCAAACACACTGAAGGCCTACAGGAGGAAACTATGATCGTACCCGAATACGGATTAGGCGATGTTGTTGAAATGAAAAAAGAACATCCCTGTCATAAGTCCAAATACTGGAATGTGATCAGGATGGGAGCAGATATCAAGATCAAATGTCAGGGATGCGGAGCAGTGGTCATGTTCGAGCGTCATGAATTTGAACGTAAACTGAAGCGTGTCATTGAACACGTCAGTGAAAATTGAAAGGAAGGTCTTTTATGGCTTTAACAGCAGGAATCGTAGGTCTGCCGAATGTCGGCAAGTCCACATTGTTCAATGCGATCACAAACAGCCAGGTACTGGCAGAAAACTATCCGTTCGCAACGATCGCGCCGAATGTCGGCGTGGTAGAAGTGCCGGACGACCGTATGGACAACATTGTGGAACTGTTTCATCCGAAGCGTACGATCTACACAACATTTGAATTTACGGATATTGCGGGACTGGTAAAAGGCGCGTCCAGGGGTGAAGGCCTCGGCAATCAGTTCCTGTCGCACATCAGACAGACAGATGCGATCTGCCATGTTGTCAGATGTTTCGATGATGACGATATCATGCACGTGGAAGGATCCGTTGATCCGATCCGTGATATTGAAGAGATCAATCTTGAGCTCTGCATCGCAGATCTGGATACTGTGGAAAACAGGATCTCCAAGGTCCAGAGAAAAGCACAGACCAAGGAAAAGGATGCTGTTCAGGAGTATGCAACACTGGTGAAGCTGAAGGATGCCCTGACTGCGGGAACTCCGGTACGTCTGCTTGAACTGAATGATACGGACCGTGAATATCTGAAAAACTACGGACTGCTGACAGGAAAACCGGTCATCTATGTGGCAAATATGAGCGATGTAGAGATCAATGAACCGGAATCCAATGAATACTATGCTGCAGTCAGAAAGTTTGCTGATGCAGAAGGAAGCGAATGCATTGCGATCTGTGCAAAGATGGAAGAAGAACTGTCCGGCCTTTCCAAAGAAGAGAAGCGTGAATTCCTTGATGAACTCGGAATCGAGCGCTCCGGTCTGGACCAGATCATCCGTGCAGCATATCATCTGCTCGGTCTGCGTACATTCTTTACGGTCGGAGAACCGGAATGCCGTGCATGGACATTCCGTGAGGGCATGCTGGCTCCGCAGTGTGCAGGCATTATCCATACCGACTTTGAAAAAGGCTTTATCCGTGCCGAGATCTACAGTTATGACGATCTGATGGAATACAAAACAGAGGCATCTCTGAAAGAACACGGAAAGATCCGTCTGGAAGGCAAGGAATATCCGATGAAAGACGGGGATGTCGTATTCTTCCGCTTTAATGTGTAAGACAGGATGTTAAGATAAAGGTGTATTTCATCAGCACCATATATTTACATGCTAGAATATATTAAAGGAACTGGGAGGTAACTGTATATGAAATTGATATTGGCGATTGTATCGAATGATGATGCTTCAAATGTCTCCTCCGCTTTGACAAAAAACGGTTATTCCGTGACACGTCTGGCTACGACAGGCGGTTTTCTCAGAGCAGGCAATACAACGATCATTGCAGGTACAGAAGACGAAAAAGTCGATTACTGCATTGAACTGATCGGAAAGGAATCAAAACGCCGTACAGAGATCGTTCCTTCTTCCGCAAGTTATGATATCGGAAGATATGCGTCATTCCCGGTAGAAGTCCAGGTCGGCGGCGCTACGATCTTTGTCCTGGATGTTGAGCAGTTTATCAAGCTTTGATCCGCATGATCAGAAGAACGGAAGAAAAAGATTTACCGGCTGTCATGGAAGTAATCGAGAATGCCAGGGCTGATCTGAAGTCCAGAGGCATTCCGCAGTGGCAGAACGGCTATCCCAACGCTGATACCATCCGCCAGGATATCAAGGACGGCGCATCATGGCTGATGGAAGAAAACGGACAGGTCGTCGGTACATGCTGTATCCGGCTTGAACGTGATCCCAACTATGCATATATTGAGAACGGCGCCTGGCTGAATGATGAAGACTACGCGGTCATTCACAGGATCGCGGTCCTTGTCAGCGGACGCGGGCATGGCTGCGCCGGTATGTTTTTCCGGCATGCCGCAAAGCTTGCGGAAGAGAAAGGATACCGCAATCTGCGTGCCGATACGCATGATGTGAATCTGTCCATGCAGAAAGCACTGCAGAAGGAAGGATTTGTTCCGTGCGGCAGAGTATATATGCAGGACGGGGCTCCGCGCATCGGTTTTCAGAAATTATTACAGGAATCTGATTGAAACATATCAGATTCTTTTTATTGGCTTAACAATTGCCGGCTGTTGGTCTACTATACTGTGCGTTGAGGAAAACACATGAACAAAGGATTAATGACGAGCGGC
Source organism: uncultured Erysipelotrichaceae bacterium (assembly GCA_946622165.1). Lineage (GTDB taxonomy): Bacteria > Bacillota_I > Bacilli_A > Erysipelotrichales > Erysipelotrichaceae > Bulleidia. The sequence continues at coordinate 10,002 of CAMOPG010000047.1, read as the reverse complement.
AATGTTTACAAGCGGATCCTGATATTCGCTATACCGCTCCTGCTGGGCAACTTTTTCCAGCTGATGTACAACACGATCGACTCGGTCATTGTCGGCAATTATGTCGGCAAGGAAGCACTGGCGGCAGTCGGTGCCAGTTCTCCGGTCATCAATCTGCTGATCGCATTCTTTCAGGGCCTGGCAACAGGCGCAGGCGTCGTCGTATCAAGGTACTATGGTGCGGGACATCAGAGAAAGATGAGTGAAGCGATCCACTCTTTCATTCTGTTCGCTGTCATATTCGGACTCTTCCTGAGTGTGCTCGGCGTCACGATGACACCGGTATTCCTGAACATGATCGGTACGCCGGAAGATGTATTCGCGCAGGCAGCTTCATATCTGAGGGTATATTTCCTGGGCAATATTTTCGTGACGGTATACAACAGTTCAACCGGTATCCTCCAGGCTGTCGGAGATTCCAGGCATCCGCTGTATTTCCTGATCGCATCATCTGTGCTCAACGTTCTGCTGGATATTCTGTTTGTCCGTGCGCTTGGCATGGGCGTTGTCGGAGCGGCACTGGCCACGATCATATGCCAGGGCGTATCGATGGTGCTTGTCATTACCGTGCTCATGCGTACGGAAGCTGAATACAGACTGAAGCTCAGCCAGCTGAAGCTGAACTTCGGGATCCTTAAGGAGATCATCAGGATCGGCGTTCCCGCAGGCGTGCAGGGCGTTGTTGTGTCGGTATCGAACGTCATTGTCATGGGCTATATCAATTCGTTCGGGTCTGCGTCCATCGCAGGATTCTCCAGTGCCAACAAATTTGATAATTTCATCGGCCTGCCTGTCAACAGCTTTGCACTGGCTGCGACAACATTCTGCGGACAGAATCTTGGGGCAGGTGAATTTGAACGCGTCAGGAAAGGCGTGCGCGCCGCTCTGGTGATGTCTGTCGCGGCGGTCGTAACAATGGGCGTCATCGTATATGTCAATGCGCCTGGATGCATCCGTCTGTTCTCATCCGATGCTGAAGTGATCGAAGCAGGCGCAGGACTGATCCGCATCATGTGTCCGTTTTACATCTTCCTCTGTTTCCACCAGGTCTTTTCTTCAGCACTGCGTGCCAGCGGGCACAGCAGTGTACCGATGATGACATCGATCATTTCGTTTGTTGTATTGAGACAGATATTCCTGGCGTTTACGATGCCCAGATGGCATGTGATCAGTCTGGTCGGATACTGCTACAGCTTCACCTGGATACTGGCGGCGCTGTTTACCGGGTTTTATTATTTCCACAGCAGATGGCTGCAGAAAGAGCAGGCACATTATAAGCCTCGTACTGTATAATTCTGTTATAGGCAGGTAACTGATATGAGAATCGGACAATCAACTGATATTCATCGTCTTGCTGAAGGACGGAAACTGGTACTCGGCGGTGTTGAGATCCCGTTTGAGAAAGGACTTCTGGGACACAGTGACGCAGACGCGCTGACACATGCGGTGGCAGAAGCGATCCTCGGTGCTCTGGCACTGGGGGATCTGGGACACTGGTTCCCTGATACGGACCCCAAGTGGAAAGGTGTAAACTCTCAGATCATCCTGAAAGCAGTTGCGGATATGATGAGGGAACGCGGTTATCATATCGGCAACGTTGACAGTCTTGTACTGATCGAGAAACCGAAGATGGCCCCGCATATCCAGGCAATGCGCCAAAACTTTGCGGATGCCCTCGGATGTGATATTTCCCGGATCTCCGTAAAAGCGACAAGAGGAGAAGGGATGGGCTTTGTAGGACGGATGGAAGGCGTTATGGCACAGGCTGTCGTCCTTCTGGAAGAGGACTGAGAAATGTTCCGGAAAACCGATGAAGTCAAGGTGCTCCGTGATCCGGTGCATGGATATATTCATGTGGATTATGAAGCAGTATGGCAGTGCATCAACTCTGCCTGGTTTCAGAGACTGCGCAGGATCAGACAGCTGGGCGGCGCCTACATGGTCTACCATACCGCAGACCATACCAGGTTCGGCCACTCACTGGGCGTTTATGAGATCGTCAGGAGGATGGTGACCGAGGTCCCGGATATTTCAAACGCTCTGACAGAACGTGAAAAGCTGACAGTGATGCTGGCGGGACTGATGCATGATATCGGACACGGACCGTATTCGCATGCGTTTGAGAAGGTCTCCGGCACATCTCACGAGGAATATACATGCCGCATCATCGAAGAGGATCCGGAGATCCGCGGCATTCTGGAAAACACTGCAGAAGGCATGGCAAAAGAAGTGGCTGATGTGATCCGTCACAAATCCGCAAATCCGATCCTTCCGCAGCTTGTTTCCTCACAGCTGGATGCCGACCGTATGGACTATCTGCTGAGGGATGCTTATTTTACCGGCACGACATACGGAGCGTTTGATATCGAGCGCATTCTCAGAATACTGCGTGTCAGCGATGGACGGATCGTAGTCAAGGAAAGCGGCACATATGCCGTGGAAAACTACATCATGTCCAGATACCATATGTACTGGCAGGTGTACTATCATCCGACTGCGCGCTGCTATGAGCTGATGCTGAGGGAATTGTTCGTCAGGCTCCGCGATCTGGATAAGATGGGCAGGTGGCCTGAAACGCTTCCTGAATTCAGACCGCTTGTACAGAAAAAGAAGCTTTCTCTGGAACAGTATTTTGCCCTGGATGAATATGCGTGCGGGTATGGATTCGCAATGCTGACAAAGGCAGAAGATCCTGTTGTCAGGGATCTGGCACTGCGTCTGACAAACAGACGTCTGTACCAGTATTGTGAAAACACCCCGAAAGGCAACAAAGCGATCCGGGCAAAACTGAAAGCCGCAGGCTATGACCTGAAATATTATTTCCTGAAGGATGAAGTGGACCAGCGTCCATATATTCCGTACAGCGGAAAACGATCAGGAGGGATCTGGGTGCGCATGCATACCGGGGAGATCCTGGAGCTGTCTTCTGCCAGCAACATCGTCAATTCCCTGGTGAACGGTCCTGCAGGAAGCGACAACCGTGTATACTTTCCTGAAATCGATTGACGCTCTGCAGCGTTTCAGCTTCGGATCACGCTACGGTTTAATAACCTGTACCGTGACTGAAACAGCAGAAAGCACACGATCTGACTGAATATACAGAAAGAGATGGACTGACTCCATCTCTTTTGCGTTCAGACAAGTCTGATATTGATCCTTTGCTGAAACAGAAATATTCATGCAGGATCAGAATGTCTTTGCAGTTCTGATCATTCGGGATCAGTCAGGAAATCCGCGCATCCTGCATGATATACACGAATAGGGGTGCCGAATCTGCTGTTTTCTTCGGTAAACGGCAGGGAACGGTCCAGGACTTTTCCGGAAGCCTCGTAGAGTTCATCAATGAGAGCAGGACTCACAGGCACAGTGCCGTGACACGGATAGATCTCATCAAAATCGTTCCGGTAAGCATCGAGCCGCTTCAGACTGAGCCGGTAGGCGTGCATTTCCCGCTGAACGCCGAACATGAAGATACGTCCATCCTGGATCGGATCACCGCTGAACAGAGCACGGTATTTCCTGTCCAGAACCGCGATGCTGCCAGGCGTATGTCCGGGAAGTGAGATCACTTCCAGATCACGGTGTCCGAGGCTGATGATATCGCCGTGATAGACCGGCTGTATCTGTCCGCTGCTCTTCTGGGTGTTGTAGAAGTTGGAAGCCTCTGCCGGATCCATATAGAACCATTCGAACTCATGATTACCGCCGATATGGTCCCGGTCCGCATGCGTGTTCATCAGCACCAGGGGAAGGCCGGTTAAGGATGCCGCAAGACCTCTGATATTTTCAGTGTGCATACCGCTGTCCAGAAGCAGCGCTGTTTCATCTCCGCAGAGCAGGTAGAAATACACGCCTCCTTCGTCGAATATCCAGGTCTGTTCGTTGAGCTTTCTGATCTCGGTCATAATTCCTCCTTAACATGAAAGTCCTGCAAACAAATATAATGGAAGGGTACGGAGCAGTCAATTGACCAGCCCGATCGGTCTTTTTTGGAATGATCCTGACAGTCTTCAATGGTTCGCTGACTTAAATAAGTAAAAGTAAAAATATGCAGGCATGTAGTTATTGACAAGACGTAACCCTTTTGTATAATTTAGCAGGTAAATATGATGATCCACATTTCGCTGACACAATTAGATATGCTGGAAGGCAAAGAAACACTTCTGGCAGACGGAACGGGAGATCTGAAAGGCGACAGACTTGTTTATCGCGAACTGGAAGCTCCCGGATATCTTCATGAAGTGACATTCACTGACCGTGAGATCGTCCTGAAGCGAAAAGCGGAGATCACAAGTATTACAAAACTGACACCGATGCGTCCGTCGGAGAGTGTGGTTGAAAGCCCTTTTGGGGTAATGAGACTCGAAACAAGGCTGAACAGCTGGCTTAAAAACGATGACTGCTGGAGTGTTGAATATCAGGTGCTGAGCGGCAGTGATATCGTCCTGCATCAGCGTCTGACCTGGAACATCAAAGGAGCTGCAGAATGAGTGAATTGGAAGAAAAACTGAAAAAGGAGTTTGCCGGTGCTGCTTCAAAAGCTTTGGGTATGGATATCAGGCCCGAGGAAGTAGAACTGAGTCTTTCAAGAGATAAGGCACATGGAGATTATGCTGCGAATACAGCAATGAAGTTCGCAAAGCGCGCGGGCATGAAGCCCAGAGACGCTGCCGCAAAGATCGTTGAGATCTTTGACTGCAGTGCTGTAGGCGCTGAGCGTATCGAGATCGCCGGCCCCGGTTTCATGAATGTGTTTATGAAAGAGGATTCTCTGTCAGCTGTGATCACAAAAGTACTCAAAGAAGGAGATCGTTTCGGCTGCTCTGATGCAGGCAAAGGAACAAAGATCAACGTTGAATATGTATCCGCCAATCCGACCGGTGACCTTCATCCCGGACATGCGCGCGGCGCGGCAATGGGTGATTCCATTACCCGTCTGCTGAAGATGGCCGGATATGACGTAACACGTGAGTATTATGTCAACGATGCAGGCAACCAGATCAATAACATGGCACGTTCACTGCAGGCAAGATATCTGCAGGAATGCGGCAAGGACGCAGAAGTTCCTGAAGACGGCTATCACGGTTCAGACCTGATCGATATTGCAAAACGCATCAGGAATGAGATCGGTGATCAGTATCGGGATACAGACCTCGAAGAGAGCTATCCGTTCTTCCGTGCCTATGGTCTGAAAGCAGAACTTGAGAAGCTTCAGGCTGACCTGAAAGAATTCCGCGTTGAGTTCGATGTATGGACAAGTGAGCAGGATATCAGAAACAGAGGTCTCGTTCAGAAAGCTCTGGATACGCTGGCTGCAGAAGGCCGTACATATACGCAGGATGGAGCTTTGTGGCTGCGCACAACGGACTTCGGTGATGATAAGGACAGAGTTCTTGTGAAGAGCGATGGAAGCTATACATATTTCACACCTGACATTGCCTATCATCTGGACAAGCTGGACAGAGGTTATGATCAGCTGGTGGATCTGTTCGGCGCAGATCATCATGGCTATATTGCACGTCTGAAAGCAGCAATCCAGGCATTGGGATATGAACCTGGTAAACTGAATGTAGATATCATTCAGATGGCAAGAATGATCAAGGACGGCGAGGAATTCAAACTGTCCAAGCGTTCCGGAAAAGCAGTAGCTCTGCGTGACCTGCTGGATGAAGCAGGCGTTGACGCAGTCAGATATTACTTTGCGTCCAGAGCCGGAGATACACAGATGGATTTCGATCTGGATATGGCAGTCAAGCAGTCCAACGACAACCCTGTGTATTATGCCCAGTATGCACATGCAAGGATGTGCTCCGTCATGGAAAAGGCAGGAGACATCAAACCGGCAGAAACATTTGATCTGCTCACTACGGAAAAAGAAAAGACCTTGATGAAGCAGATGGGTGAATTTGAAAAAACAGTAGCAGATGCTGCAGCTGCCAGAACACCGCATAAGATGGTCAACTACATTGCCCGTTTCGCACAGGCATTCCATAGTTTCTACAACGACAGTAAAGTCATAGATCCGCAGAACCCTGAACTGTCAGCTCAGCGCCTTGCATTGGTCAATGCGTGTGAGATCACATTAAAGAATGCGCTTGACAGTATTGGTGTCAGCGCGCCGGTGCATATGTAAGGAGAAACATTATCTACTATGACAAAAGCAACAAAGACTGATGTAGCCTACAGCATCCTTTCTGAGGCGGGCAGTGAACTGCCTTTTTCCGAGATCTGGAATAAAGTCGCTGAAATCCTTGAGATTCCTGAAGACAAAAGGAGCCGTAAAAAGGCCAGTTTCTATTCTGAGCTGATGCTTGATTCGAGGTTCGCATCTCTGAAAGGAAATGTCTGGGATCTGAGATCACGCAGAAAGTTTGAAGAAGTGCATGCAGTCACTGATGTTGACGATGAGGATGAAGAAGAAGTCGAAGAAACAAGTGACGAAGATGAACTTGATCTGCCTCGCGGAGAGGAACAGTATTTATAATGACAGCCCGGGTGACAGCATCCGGGTTTTCATTTTGTATATAGGAAAAATTATTGCAAATATGTTATTTTCCAAAAACCGGAAAGGTTGTATTTTTAAGACATCGGAGATACATGATATGAGTTACGAATATACTGATCTGATCATTGAAACGATGCGTAAAGCTGAAGAAAAAAATCATGATGCACTGGAGACTTTGATCCGTGAGATGATGCGGACGGTTGAAGAAGACAAGCTGATCCATACATTCGGGACCGGTCACGGTCATATGATCGGTATGGAACTGTTTGACAGGGCAGGCGGACTGGCCAATGTTGACTGCATCCTGGACAATGCGGTGCTCCTGTCGCAGGGCGCCAGGCGTTCAAGCGAGATCGAACGCGTGAGCGGAGTCAGCGATATTATTTATGATACCTATCATATTGAACCTGGGGATATTATGATCATCAGCTCCAACTCGGGCAGAAACGCAATGCCGATCGAGATGGCGATGCGCTGCAAGAAGGAAGGGATCTTCACGGCAGCGATCACCAATGTCGAACAGTCAAAGAAAACTGTCAGCAGACATGCGAGCGGAAAGAAGCTTTATGAATGCGTTGACCTTGTGATCGACAACTGCTGCCCCGGAGGAGATGCCCTGCTGGAATATGACGGGATCATGACAGGCCCTGCTACAAGCATTGTCGGGATGAACCTGGTCAATATCGCTGCGACTGAGACGATCAAAAGATGCCTTGAAAAAGGTATCCGCCCGTATGTGTTCCAGTCACAGAATATCGACGGCTACAACAATGAAGAGGTTATCAGGAAATTCCTGCACAGGATACGCCATATCTGATTTTCCTTGAATGATACCACAATCAATGAAATAGAGCGCCTGTACAGACGGTTATAATTAGAATGTAATCTGTGGGAGGAGAAAAACGATGAGAAAAATTCTGCTGATCAGTCATTTTGGTCTTGCCGGCGGCATGCTGAGTACAATGTCTTATTTCGGGATCGGCGGTGACAACTGCACTGCGATCAATGCATATGAAAATGACCTGGATCCGAAGGGAGAACTTGAAAAGTTCTGGGCCGGCGTCAATGATGAAGACCAGGTACTGATCTTCACGGATATTATGGGCGGGAGTGTCAATCAGCTTGTCACACCGTGCATTTCAAGACCGAATACATATGTGTTTGCAGGCATGAACTTCCCGATGCTGATAACGGCAGCCACGCTTCCTGAAGATGCAACGGAAGAAGAGATCCGTCATGTGGCGGCAGAAGCCAAAAACGGTGTTGTCCTGATGAATGACTTTGCATTCAGCGCAGGCGGCGACGAAGACGAATAATGAAATTTTTGGCCGGTTTTTCATAACCGGTCATTAATTTGTGAAATATGCCCGATTCACTGACAAGAATATATTTCAAGCATTGTATTATAAAAAAAATAATTTTATGATTTTGATTGTGTGGAGGACGGGATGATGGAAAACAAGGTCGAAGAAGAAAAAACAGAAAACGAAAAGCAGTCAGAAGTTCATTCAAAATCTCTCTCACTCGAAGAAATCGACGAAGTCATGCGGGAAATCCGCTTCAGATAAACAGCATATCCGGTATTTACTGCCGGATTTTTTATTGGGGACCAATATTGCAGGAGGATATATGTGGTTGATCGCAGCGACCTGGTGCATGGCACTGGACGGAGTCAGAAAAGCAGCAGAAATGCTGAAAAACGGTGCTGAGGGAGCAGATGCACTGGAAGCCCTGATCACGGATGTGGAAAACAATCCGGGATTTACATCGGTAGGATACGGAGGACTGCCTGACCGTGACGGAAATGTCAGGCTGGATGCCGGATTTATGGACGGCACGAGCTTGAATACAGGTGCTGTCATGAGCATATCCGGATTTGCATCACCGTTCCGTATTGCCAGAAGCCTGAGCAGAAATGAACTGAATAACGTACTGGCAGGAAGCGGTGCAGAGGCTTATGCGGCGGAACATGGTTTTGAACAGAAGGACATGCGTACGGAGCTTTCGCTCAGCAGATGGACACAGGCAGTTCAGCAGACACACCAGGCGTACCGCGGACATGACACGGTCGGCGCACTGGTGCTGGATATGTCCGGGAACATTTATGCCGGAACCTCCACATCCGGACTGTTTATGAAACTTCCCGGAAGAGTCGGCGACTCTCCGCTGACAGGCAGCGGCTTTTACGCGGATTCCGAAGCCGGTGCAGCTGCCGCAACAGGACTCGGAGAAGATCTGATGAAAGGGTGCATTTCATATGAGACTGTACGCCTGATGAAGGAAGGACACACGGCTCAGGAAGCATGTGAGCTGGCTGTGAAAAACCTTGACAGCAGGCTGAAGAAAGCCAGGGGAAGCGCAGGGGATCTCAGCGTGATCGCTGTTTCAAAGAACGGAGACTGCGGTGCTTTCAGCAACATCAGTGAGTTTTCTTTTGTGACAGCATCGGATATGCAGGATCCCTGTGTGTATCTTGCAAAGGAAGAAGGAAACGTGCCGGCTGACCCCGCATGGATCAGGGCATACATGGAACGCCATCACCAGTTCTGAGCCCTGAATATAATGTGCTTGAAATGACTTCGGAAATCATGTAAATTCACATTGTAAAAGTGCGGATATGACAAGTATTCCGCGAAAATGAATCGAATATCAAAGGTAAAACGGACGACGAGTGTATAAATGCAATTTTCTACCGAGATATACTCCTGGTTCGTTTTTCTTTTACAGAAGGAGGGATTATTCAAAACAGCAAAAATGCACATTGAATCTGTTGGATGCGATCGTATGCTAATTTTTCTTTAATGATAGTTTAATGGAGGTTAATACCCGTAATGGAAACCTATGGTTACGTTCGTGTCAGTTCGAAAGATCAAAATGAAGACAGACAGCTGATTGCAATCCGGGAATTGAATGTTGAACCGGATCATGTATTTATTGACAAACAATCAGGCAAAGATTTCTGCAGACCGGAATACCTCAAGCTGATGGAAGTGATCAGTCCGGGAGACCTTATCTATGTTAAATCAATTGACCGTCTTGGGAGAGATTATGAGGAAATACAGAACCAATGGCGGATCATCACAAAAGAGAAAAAAGCGAATATTGCAGTGATCGATATGCCGCTTTTGGACACACGTAAAGAAAAAGATCTGGTGGGTATATTTCTGAGTGATTCCATACTGCAGCTGTTATCCTTTATTGCGGAAAACGAGCGCCAGAATATCAGACAGAGACAGGCAGAAGGAATTGCCGCGGCAAAAGCAAAAGGTGTAACGTTTGGCAGGCCGCGTATCAAGGAACCTGATAATTTTGAAGATATTTACATGAAATGGAAGCAGAAAATGATTACACCGCGTGAAGCGGCATATCTGGCAGGAATGTCATTGTCTGCTTTCTATGCGAGAACGCGTCAAAGGAAGCAATGCCCGGATACACGCGGGGATTTCTGAAATGTCTAC
>CAMOPG010000046.1:0-15506 GCA_946622165.1 uncultured Erysipelotrichaceae bacterium | reverse complement strand
TGAGATTGCATATGCAATCACTCGTGGTAATTCATCCGATATTAACATAGCCGATCATTCCATTCAAGTTTCATAAACAATACAGCACACAGCTATCACATATTGTTGTCCTATACTATGTGACAGAGTAATAACCGGAGGAAGCCGATGCTTCAGATCAAGGATATATGCAAAGAATACCGTACCGGACCGCTGGTCCAGAAAGCTCTGGATCATGTCAGCCTGAATCTGCGGGATAACGAGTTTGTCGCAATACTCGGCCCCAGCGGCTCCGGCAAGACGACTTTATTGAATATTATCGGCGGCCTGGATCGTTATGATTCAGGTGATTTGATCATTAACGGGGTCTCTACCCGGAAATACAAAGACCGTGACTGGGATTCCTACAGGAATCATACGATCGGCTTCGTATTCCAGAGCTATAACCTGATCGCTCATCAGACGATCCTTTCCAATGTTGAACTGGCGCTGACGATCGGCGGCATTTCGGGAAGTGAACGGCGCCAGAGAGCTGCCGAGGCACTGACCAAGGTGGGACTCGGTGAGCAGCTCCATAAAAAGCCGTCCCAGATGTCAGGCGGCCAGATGCAGAGAGTTGCGATCGCGCGTGCTCTGGTCAATGATCCGGACATCCTGCTGGCGGATGAACCGACCGGAGCGCTGGACTCGGAAACAAGCATCCAGGTCATGGATCTTCTGAAGGAAGTTGCCAAGGACCGCCTTGTTGTCATGGTCACGCATAACCCGGAACTGGCCGAGCAGTATGCGACAAGGATCGTTAATCTGAAGGACGGACATATTACAGGTGACTCGGATCCTCTGATCATTGACGATAACCTGCAGGAGCCTCCTGTGCATAAGAATCTCGGCAAAGCTTCCATGTCATTCCTGACGGCGCTGGCGCTGAGCTTTAACAATCTGAAAACAAAACTGACCAGAACGATACTGGTTGCCTTCGCAGGTTCGATCGGCATCATCGGTATTGCGGCGATCCTGTCATTGTCGACCGGCGTCAATAAATATATCCAGGATGTTCAGGAAGAGACGCTTCTGGAATACCCGCTCCAGATCCAGAATGCAGGGATCTCTCTGGCTTCGCTTATCGAAGTGCCTGAGCAGAATGAAGAGGAAGAAGAAAAAGAACATAAGAACGTGGTCGAGCGAAGAGTCGCTTCCAATGTCTTTTCGCGTGTTTCCTCCAATGACCTGGCATCCCTGAAGAGCTATTTTGAAAGTGATGAATGCAATATCTATGATTATGCGAAAGCGATCGAGTATTCCTATAACGTAACGCCTCTGATCTACCGGCTTGAAGGAGATGAGATCTACCAGATCAATCCGGACCAGTCGATGGGAGCTCTTGGCTTCGGCGGCACGACATATTTCTCTTCACAGTTCTCCGCCAATATTTTCCAGGCTCTGCCTTATGACAAGTCTCTGTACATCAATTCATATGATGTCAAGGCAGGTCACTGGCCCCAGAACAATCATGAAGCAGTGCTCGTAATATCACAATCCGGCCGCATCACCGATACGGTGCTGTACAGTCTAGGCCTGAAGGATATGAAGGAAATGCAGGAAATGCTGAATAAATTCTCTGCCGGTGAAAATGTAGAGGAATCGAAAGCCCCGCTGATGGAGCTGGATTATGAAGACTTTGTCGGACTGACGTTCAAGCATGTCTACAGCAGCGACATCTATGTCTATGACGATGAATACGATGTCTGGAAAAACAAGTCTGATGACAAGGTTTATATGCGTGATCTGATCCGCAAAAGCAATGACCTGACGATCTCCGGTGTTGTGATGCGCAAGGAAGACGCATCCACTTCCGTGCTGATTTCTGGCTCTGTCTATTACCCGTATGAACTGACGATGGATGTCATGGATTATGCGGCAGGCAGTTCGATCGTGCGTTCCCAGATCGGTGATGCCGGCAAGGATGTCTTTACCGGAAGCCCGTTCAATGAAGAAAGGGAAGACAGCTCCCTGAATCTGGAAACACTGTTCAGCGTTGATGTTGATGCCCTGAACAGGGTGTTCTCATTTGATGCCAGCAAGCTGCAGATCGATACATCGGCATTCTCGGATATGGATATGAGCGATATGGACCTGTCCGGTATGGATATGTCAGCCCTGTCGGATGCTGTGCCTGCATTCAATGAGGAAGATTTTGCCAAGCTGCTGTCCAATATTAATATCGAAGTCAATCAGGAACAGCTGATGGAAATGTTCCGGAGCATTCTGGAAGGCTACAGCGAATATGCACAGACAGACACATCGACAGACTATACAAAGCTGCCTGATGCGATCAGAAAATATCTGGAAGAGGATGAAACAAGGGAATACATCCGGAATATCCTGTCGGAACTGATCACTTCAAAGAATATCGACAAGATCACCGAAGAACAGATCACGCAGCTGGTCGCTGCTGTGATGTCCGGCTATCAGGAATATGTGATCACCAACGGTCTGAATCCGGAAAACTTCAATGAAAATCTTGCGGCATATCTGCAGACCGAACAGGCTTCACAGCTGATCAGTGAACAGACAGCTCAGATCGCCGCAGCATTTGCGGATGTTGAGATCACGGATGAAGAGATCCGGAAGATCATCTCGGATATTACGGAAAACTATGAAGCATATGCCGCGCAGAACAACCTGCCGGAGCCTGATAAGATCATCAAAGCGTTCACGGACTATCTGCAGACAGATGAAGGCAAGAAGAAGATCTCCGAAGGGATCGAAAAGTCTGTCAATACGGAAGAGATATCCAAGCAGTTCGGCGAAGCCATGGCAGACATGTTCACGGAATTCGGCGAAAACCTTGCGGAAGCCATCGGAAAGATGATGACGGATGTGATCTCACAGCTGACGACAAAGATCACCGACGCAATGACGACGGCGATGAGCCAGCTGGCAGAGAACATGAACGATGCCTTCAGCATTCATCCTGAAGAATTCGCAAAGGCGATCTCAATGAATATGGATGAACAGCAGCTCCAGGAACTGCTCTCATCACTCATGTCCAAGGAACAGGCATCGTATGACGGAAACCTTAGAACGCTGGGATATGCAGAGGTCAGAAAACCGTATTCGATCACGATCTACCCCAGGAACTTCGAAAGCAAGGAACATATCACGAATATCCTGGAGAGCTACAATGAGCGGATGAAGGATACCGGACAGGATGAAAAGGTCATCAACTACACCGATACGGTAGGTCTTCTGATGTCATCCGTTACAGACATCATCAACGCCATCAGCTATGTGCTGATCGCATTCGTGGCGATCTCGCTGGTCGTATCTTCGATCATGATCGGCGTCATTACATACATCAGCGTACTGGAAAGAAGAAAAGAGATCGGCATCCTGCGCGCGATCGGTGCTTCCAAGCGGAACGTTTCCTCTGTATTCAATGCTGAAACATTCATCATCGGTCTTTTGGCCGGCATATTCGGCATCGTGATCACGGAACTGCTGCTGATCCCGGGCAATGCGCTGATCAGGCACTTCACGGATGCCAATGTCGTGGCGCAGCTGCCTGTCAATGCGGCGGTCATACTCGTCCTGCTGAGCGTCGTTCTGACGATGATCGGCGGACTGATCCCTTCCAGAAAAGCTGCCAAGAGCGATCCGGTAACTGCCCTGAGAACAGAATAAAATATGAAACGATGAACAGACGGTCTGTATCCTGCAGGCTGTCTGTTCTTTTCCTGGAAAAATGGACACGAAGAGAATTAAGCGCCATAATATCTATGTACAAAAGACCGCATGAAATCGTATAGAATAGTAGAAAAGGAGTACAGAATAATGCTGAATATCAATAAAAGCACTGACGACAGCAGGCTGACTGTTGCGCTGGAAGGCAGACTGGATACAAATACTTCACCCGAGCTCGAGAGTTCACTTCAGGAATCAATGGAAGGAATGACAGAGCTTGTGCTGGATCTGGAAAAGCTGGATTACATTTCATCAGCCGGCCTGCGTGTACTGCTGGCAGCACATAAGATCATGTCCAAGCAGGGCACAATGAAGGTCATCCACGTCAATACGACAGTCATGGAGATCTTTGAGATCACAGGATTCCTGGATATCCTGACAGTTGAATAAGCGGTATAGCGCATGCCGCAGAAGACCATCAGGGAAATGAGTGAGCTGGAGAGAAAGCATAACTCTCTGGCTGCACGCGTATTCCACTCAACCATCATCGGATCCATTATTCTCGGAGTCATTGCGCTTCTGATCGGCCTGGGAATGTTTTCGTACACATTGGCAGATCAGTACATTTCCGAGGGGTTCAGCCTTTCGCAGAATGCCGCAGGCTTTCTGAGCAGAACGGTGGATATTGTACCGCTGAGTGAAGCGATCATGGAGGAATACCGTTCTTTGAGCGATGAAGAACGGGCACAAAACAGCAAAGAAGTCCGGCAGGAACATTTTTCGTCATTTACCGGGCGGGAAGATTACGGCTCAGCCCTTTCCGTTCTTGCGGAGTACATGACGTTTGACCAGGTGGAGTTCATCTATCTTGCCATGTATGACAAGGATACATCCTCCCTGGTATTCATCGCTGACCCGGATGATTCTGAAGACCACAGGGAACCGGGTGACTGGGAAGCTGTTTCATTACGGGAAGTGAACAAGTTCCTGAACTGGGACGGGACCAATATCGTGTATGAGATCGTCAACTCAAAGAAACACGGATATCTCTGTACAACAGGTGTACCGATCATAGGTCCCGACGGTGCCATCAAGGCGTTTGTCCTTACGGACGTATCGCTGGCAAATGTCGTGCGCGGCATGAAGTCATTCTTCTGGCAGTATACGGTCGGAGTGCTTGTCATCATGAATCTGTTCGCTTATCTGATGACACAGCATATGAAGAAAACCGTGACAGAGCCGATCGACGCGATCTCAAAGGCAGCCAAGGACTATGCAAAGGACAAACGGGAAGGGAACGATATTGACGATCACTTCTCAAGTCTGAATATCAAAACAGGTGATGAGATCGAAAACCTCAGTCTGGTCATGTCGGATATGGAGCGTGATCTGACTGAATATGAAGAAGATCTGACAAGGGTAACAGCTGAAAAAGAGCGCATCAATACGGAACTATTGCTGGCAAACCGCATACAGACGGATATGCTGCCGAACATCTATCCGGCATTCCCGGATCATCCGGAATTTGATATCTATGCCAGTGCGAAGCCTGCAAGGCAGGTAGGCGGAGACTTCTACGACTATTTCCTGGTCGATCAGGATCACCTGTGCATCGTCATGGCGGATGTTTCCGGCAAAGGAATACCTGCAGCCCTGTTCATGATGGCATCCAAGATCATCCTTGCCAACAATGCCATGATGAATAAGAAACCGTCCGAGATCCTGAAGGATACAAATGATCTGATCTGTTCGAACAACCGTGAGGAGATGTTCGTTACGGTATGGCTGGGTATCCTTGATCTCTCAACAGGCATCATCACAGCAGCCAACGCAGGTCACGAATATCCCGCCATCATGCATAAAAACGGCAGCTTTGAGCTGATCAAGGATAAGCATGGGTTTGTGATCGGCGGGCTCAGCGGATTGAAATATACAGATTATGAGATCCGGATGGAACCGGGATCGAAACTGTTCCTGTATACTGACGGAGTGCCTGAGGCAGATGGAGCAGGCATGGAAATGTTCGGTACGGAACGCATGCTGGAGGCACTGAACAGCGCCAACGGCAGTGACGTCAAGGAACTGATCGAACATATCGAGAACAGCGTCAGCGAATTTGCCGGAGATACCGAGCAGTCCGATGACATCACGATGCTGTGTCTTGAATATCTGGGAAAAGAACAGATGCGGAATGCAGCAGATCCGCATCAGAAATGAGGAAGATATATGCAGGAAGTTAATGGAAAATTTGAAGACAACAGACTTCTGATCACGTTGTCCGGGCGGATCGATTCAAACAATTCGCATCAGGCGGAAGAAGAGATCAAGCAGCTGCTGCAGGATAAAACAGCTGTACCGATCGTGATCGACGCAGAAAATCTGGAATACATTTCAAGTGCCGGCCTGCGCGTCCTGCTTCATCTGAAGAAGACAAATCCCGATCTGAAGATCATCAACGTCAAAACAGATGTATATGACGTTCTGGAAATGACGGGATTCACGGAAATGATGACAGTGGAAAAGGCATACCGTGTGATCTCTGTTGAAAACTGCGAAGAGATCGGCAGAGGTGCCAACGGTACGATCTACAGGATCGATGATGACAACATTGTCAAAACATTCCATAATGCCGACGCACTGGAAGAGATCCGGCATGAACGGGAAGTCGCCCGTACAGCACTTGTCCTGGGCATTCCGACAGCGATCTCATATGATGTCGTGCGTGTCGGCGACAGCTACGGATCTGTGTTTGAGCTTCTGAATGCCAGATCGTTCTCAAAGATCCTGTCCGACGAACCGGATAAGCTCGACTGGTGTGTTCATGAATATGTGGAGCTTCTGAAAAAGATCCACGGTACAGTCGTGCCTGAAGGGCAGTTCCCGGATCAGCGTGAAACAGTGATCGAATGGGCAAAGTTCATGCAGGACTACCTGCCGGAGGAAACAGGTTCAAAGCTCCTGAAGCTCGTGGAGGAAGTACCGAAGGACAATCACATGATCCATGGTGATTACCATACCAAGAACCTGCAGCTGCAGGGGGATGAAGTGCTGCTGATCGATATGGATACACTGGCAGTCGGACATCCGATCTTTGAACTGGGCTCCATGTACAATGCGTTTGTCGGATTCTCAGAGCTCGATCATTCTGTAGTCAAGGGCTTCCAGGGCTTTGATTTCGAAACATCAACGAAATTCTGGCATAAAGTACTGGCTGCGTATCTTGGAACGGAGAATGAGAACCGGATCACGGAAGTTGAAAACAAAGCACGGATCATCGGTTATACACGTCTGATCAGACGTTCGATCCGCAGAAACGGACTGAACGAGCCGGAACGCAAAAAAGAGATTGATCATTGGAAAGAGGAACTGATCGATCTGATCGGCCGGACAGATACGCTGCTGTTTGAAGGAAACGAGCTTGAAATTGACGCCAAGAAGGAAAACCTGCCGAAGGTCACAGCCTTTATTGAAGAGCGCATGGAAGAAGCAGGATTTACGCCGAAGGCGATCACTGTAGTGACACTCGCGGTTGAGGAGATCTTTGTCAATATCGCAAGCTATGCATACGATCAGGACAATGGCAAAGCAAAGATCCGCGTTGAAATGACGGGCGATCCGGTGACTGCTGTCATTACATTCATTGATCAGGGCAAGCAGTTTGATCCGATGGCAAAGGAAGATCCTGATGTTTCACTGCCGGCGGAAGAAAGAACGGTAGGGGGTCTTGGTATCTTCATGACCAAGAAACTGGTCGATGATATGTCTTATGAATACAAAGACGGACAGAATGTACTGAAGCTTGTCAAAAAGCTTTCATAACCAACAGAAAGAGAACTGATATATGAATTATCCGAAAAAGATCGACCTGCATATACACACAACTGTATCAGACGGCACAGATACGCCCGAAGAACTCCTGCAGAAAGTCAAAGACGCAGGAATCGAGCTGTTTTCAGTGACGGATCATGATGCGGTCAAGGCAAGCACGATCATTCCGGATCTGCTGAAAGAAGGGGACCCCGCATTTGTATGCGGGGCAGAGTTCTCCTGCAAGGATGAGGAAGGAAAGTATCATATTCTCGGATATGATTATGATCCCTCATCGGAATCGATCCTGAAGCTGGTCGATATGGGACATACATACCGCATCAACAAGGTGCGTGCGCGTCTCGATTTTCTGAAGGATCAGTTTCATTTCAGGTTTTCCGATGAAGATCTGAAAAAACTGTTTGCGATGGATAATCCCGGAAAGCCGCATATTGCGAATATGATGGTCAGGTACGGATATACAAAAACAAAAGAGATCGCGATCAAGGAATACATCAACCTGATTCATTTCGATATGGAATATGTGCGTCCCAAGGAAGCAATCGAAGGGATCCTGAGTGCAGGCGGTATTCCCGTGCTTGCGCATCCCTGCTACGGCAGCGGGGATCAGCTTGTCATCGGACAGGAGATGGATGAACGTCTCCAGAAGCTGATCGGCATGGGCCTGCAGGGCGTGGAAGCCTTCTATTCCGGCTTTACCGTCAAGCTGCAGAACGAGATGCTGGATTTTGCAAAGAAATACGATCTGTTTGTCACTGCGGGAAGTGATTACCATGGCAGAAACAAGATGATCGAACTCGCGGACAATAACCTGGATACCGTAAGCGAATATCCGGAAGAAATGAAACGGTTTCTGGATGAACTGAAAGGGCGGCAGAGATGCTGAAACTGGATACAAGGACAAAGAAACCGAAGATATACAACATTGCGGCACTGTCAGTCGTCACTGCTGCGATCATGGGCTTTTTCATGTACAGCTCATTTGATCAGAACGGCGTGATCGCGGGTGCTGTTTTTGCAATGTATCTGATGGCAGTCATCGTGATGCTGGTAGACGCATTCTTCAAGCAGATCCAGTACAATCTTTACTCCTACAACACGATCTATTACATGGGCTTTGCGCTGTTTGTGCTGGTGCTGCTGATCTTCCATGTGTACGGAGCGCTTTCAACGATACAGGAGTTCGGCTATTACTCAGCAGAACATGTGCTTCATATGATGGACGGCTCGGCAAAGATGTACATGCTGATGACATTCCCGTTTATCCTGGTTTTTTCGATCGCACTGTTTGTTTCAAACATCTATCTGATCAGATATGAAGGAAAACGGTTCGTGAATCTTCTGGGCATGATACTGGCGGTCCTTCTGGTAGCAGGAGAGGTTATCCTTTACCGGCTGGATTACTTTGTGACCGGATCGGAATTTGAGGTGATGATGCATGATCTTTTCACCGGAGTCTATGCATCGGTATATCTGTATATAGAATGCATGATCATCGGGGTGATCATTGCCGGCATGATCGCAGCGAAATATGTCCCCGAACCGGATAAGGACTTCCTGATCATCCTGGGATGCGGACTGAACAAAAACGGAAAGCCTACCCCGCTTCTGCAGGGCAGGATCGACCGCGCCATTGAATTTGATCAGTATCAGAGAAAAACGACCGGAAAGCAGCTGACATTCATCACTTCGGGCGGACAGGGTCCTGATGAGATCGTTTCCGAAAGCTCTGCCATGAAGCAGTATCTGATGGAGCACGGGATCCCGGAATCCCGCATCATCGAAGAAGACAGATCTGTGAATACGCATCAGAACATGCTGTTTTCAAAAGAAAAGATCATGGCTGTCAACCCGGAAGGAAAGATTGCCTTCGCGACGACCAACTATCATGTATTCCGCAGCGGTCTGCATGCCAGACGCGTCAAGATGAAGGCACTCGGCATGGGATCACCGACCAAATGGTATTTCTGGCCGAATGCGGCTGTGCGTGAGTTTGTCGGTCTTCTGACAGAACACAGGGGAAAGCAGATCCTGATCCTGCTGGGCATGATCGTTGTTTACGCAGGACTGACGATCATGAAGTATCGCTGGGGAGGATAAGCGTCCTCCTTTTTCAATCAGGATACTAATGTATTTCCAGTTTTTGGAACTATTCCGTATAATAAAAAGAGATGGAGTACTGATAATGTTTGAAAGAATCATAATGCGGTCAGATATGCTGAAATGCGCTCTCTGCCATGATGCACCATGTTCTGCAGCCTGTAAATATATGGACCCGGGCAATATGCTTCGCAGCATATGGTTTGATAATGAAGAAGGCGCTGCTGCAAGACTTCCGGACACTGATCCGTGCATTGACTGCCCGGCAATGTGCGAGCAAGCCTGTGTGCGTGCCGGAGAGGTCCCGATCAGAAAACTGATGATGCGTCTGTATGACGAGGTGAGACCGAAGCTGCCGGATGATGTGCCGGATGAAAATAAACTGGCAGTCGATTTCTGCGGGATCCCGATGGAAAACCCGTTTATGCTGTCATCATCCGTTGTCGCAAGCACATATGATATGTGTGCCCGTGCATTTGAGGCAGGCTGGGCAGGCATCAGCTTCAAAACGATCTGCAACTTTGAAATACATGAAGCATCTCCGAGGTTCTCTGCGATTACAGGAGATAACGGAAGCATTATCGGTTTCAAGAACATCGAACAGCTTTCCGACCACAGTGTGGCTGAGAATATGGAAGTGTTCAGAAGACTGAAAAAGAACTATCCCGCGAAATTCATCCTGGCATCCATCATGGGCAGAAATGATGAAGAATGGGAAGAGCTTGCAAGACTTTGTCAGGAGAACGGAGCAGATGCGATCGAACTGAATTTTTCCTGTCCGAATATGATGGACGGAGGCCTCGGCTCTGATATCGGTCAGGTGCCTGAGCTTGTTGAGCGCTTTACCAAAGCAGCCAGACGCGGTGCTTCCATCCCGATCCTTGCCAAGCTGACACCGAATGTCGCCAGCATGAATCCTCCTGCACTGGCAGCTCTGAGGGGCGGGGCAGACGGTATCGCTGCGATCAATACGATCAAAAGCATCATCGGCGTCAATCCCTATACATTTGTTTCTTCCCCGGCAGTCCATGGCATGTCTGCCATAGGCGGATACAGCGGAAATGCGGTGAAACCGATCGCACTGCGCTTCGTTGAAGAACTGGGTGATGACCCGCAGCTGAAAGGCATGCACATCAGCGGAATGGGCGGAATCGAAACATGGCGTGATGCCCTGGAATTCATTCTGGTAGGCGCAGGCAGTATCCAGGTCACAACAGCAGTCATGCAGTACGGATACCGCATTATCGATGATCTCAAGGATGGCCTGAACCGCTACCTGAATGAAGCGGGATACAGCAGTATTTCAGAACTGATCGGACTGGCCAAGCCATTGATCAGCGAAACAACAGAAGAGCTCGAACGTGATACGATGATCTTCCCGTCATTCCGCAAAGACAGGTGCATCGGATGCGGCAGATGCATGATCTCCTGTGCAGACGGCGGACATCAGGCGATCAGCCTGAATGAAGAGAGAAAGCCTGTTCTCAACGGCATGAAATGCGTCGGGTGCCATCTCTGCATTCTCGTCTGTCCGCAGAAAGCGATCGTTCCCGGACGGAAGCGCGTCAGCAAACCTCCATACAATGCTTAAACACCATGAAACCCGGTCATTGACCGGGTTCGCTTTATTTCTGAAGTGATCTTGTGCTGACAGGGAATGTGAAGTATGTGTCAGGATATGGCTCGTCTTTGAGTGAGAAGTGCCACCATTCTTCTGCCAGCGGCAGAAAACCATGCCGCATCATCACATTGCGCAGATACTGTCTGTTCTGATACTGCTGTTCAGCAACGCCTTTGTAATCCGGATGGCTCAGTTCCCCGAAGAAATCGAACGGACCGCCCATATCCAGTTCAATACCTGTTTCTGCATCACACAGCGTCATATCAATGGTGCTGCCGCGGGTATGACCGGAATGCTCGGCAATAAATCCCAGAGGGATCAGCACCTGCTTGTCCAGGTCCGGATAGTAATCTGTTTTATTGCATGCATCATCCGGATCGGCTGCCCATCTCATGAAATGGGATACTGCTTTCTGCGGACGGTAGGCATCGTAGACTCTGATCAGCAGACCGTCATTTCTGAATTCATCGGCTGCCTGTTTCAATGCTTCAGCAGCTTCCCTGGTCAGAAGCGCTTCCGGCTCTTCATAACCGTCGATCCGTCTGCCCATAAAGTTGTTATCAGTATCATAGCGGATATCCAGGATCACATCCGGAATGATATCTTTGACGCGTACAAATCCCGATGCGTCATCGGAATATCTGAGCTGCTCTGCCATAAATATCTTTAAAATGATACGGTCTTCAGAACATCTTCAAACAGTTTCTGATCTGCTTCGCAGTTTTCGTTCCTGCCGATGCAGTTGATGCTGTAGATGCGCTTGCCTGCTTTGAACAGCAGTGTTGCAACATGCTGGTGAACGTCCTGAATGTCATAGGTAAAGCTGTATCCGCGGGCATGATGTCCGCTGATCTGTGCATCACGGAATCCTTCCAGAGCATAGCCGTGCCCTTCATATCCCTTTTTTGCCAGCTGTTCATTCCTGACCGCTGCCGCATCAATATCCGCCAGCATGGCAGTCAATGCATTGAGGTCCTGCCAGAGAACGGTAATGATGACATGCCTGTCCTGATTCCAGATGCCCCAGCGCTTCGGATCGCTGGTGACATATACTTTGGTCAGTTCCTCTGCGGACATGATATGAAACCCATCGGGTACCCCGATGCTGATCTCTTGATTGATGATCTCTGTCATAATTTCTTCCTCCACAAAGTGTTGCAAATAATAATATACCTGTTTTTCACTGTACCTGTCCGTACAAGTTGGATTTTGCCATCGGGAATCATAAAATGAAGACATGAAGAAACTGTTTGATGAAATACCGTATATGGATCATGACAGACTTGTTCTGAAGAAACTGGAAGAAACGGATTCCGAAGCACTCCTTGAACTGATCCGCAGCGACAACGTATACAGATATCTCCCATCCTTCCTGTTTGAACGGCAGTTCGGTGATGATATGCATGAAATGATCAGGAAACTGTATTCCGAATGCTTTGAACAGAAGGAATCCCTGATCCTGGGCATTTATTTAAAAGACGGGATGCGCTTCTGCGGGCTGGCTGAATATTACGGTTATAAAGATGCGATCCATAAGACATGCCTTGGCTACAGGCTGATGGAGTCATGCTGGGGGACAGGGGATCGCTTCGGAAACAGTGGCTATGATGATCAATTATTGTTTCTCACAGACGGATATCGAGATCATCACTGCCAGCACAATGATCGAAAACCGTGCTTCCGCCAGAGTGCTGGAAAAGAACGGGTTTATCATGACAGCGCATGCCGTACCTGAGGACTGGGGCTATCGTGAACCGACACCTGCGACAAATGGTTCCGCTGAACAGATCATAGATGCATCAATATCCTGCAGGATCAGAGCTGAGGCTTGTGTTCCTTCAGGTATGCATACATGATCTTTTTAAAACGTTCTATTGTTTCAGTACGGCTTTCTCTGGGTGAGCGGTGTTCGAGCAGATAGAATGTACGCTCCGGTACCTTTACGGACAGCTTCAGAGATTCAAAATGAAACCGTGACATCATACCGCTGACTGCGCTTGCCGGACAGATCGACCACTGTCCAGGCTCTGTCAGATAATAGGGGACCATGGAACTGGTGCCTGCATGCATGCGGTACCGTTTGCCCGGCCAGAGCTGGTCATGCCATATCTCAAATTCATCAGACCATCTGGAATAGATCTCTTTCCCGGGATCCAGATCATCGGGGTCGATCGTTTCACCCTGTTTTCCGCACGGATAGATGACGATGTACATTTCCTCCGTAAATAATCTGGTGATCTTCAGCCTCTTTGATGGAAGCAGCCGGTTTACCATGCCCAGATCCAGTCTCTGTGCTTCCATGGCGGCGTAGATCTCACGGGAGTGCATCGTATGCATATACAGCCGGATATCCTTCTCTTCTCTCAGGATCTGATTGTACAGATCGCTGAAGGAAAAGCAGTTCAGCATATCAACGGATCCGATCGTGATCTCATGGATGCCGGATGAAGCGGATATGCCATGGAATTCGTTTGATAATGCCTGCCACTGGCGGGCAAGGACAAGGAACTCTTCACCATAAGCGGTCAGTTCCACTTTTCTCATACCGGATCTGCGTATGATCAGCTGAACACCTAGTTCCTCCTCCAGTGTTTTGATCCGTTTGGACACAGCTCCTTGTGTCACATACATGATATCTGCGGCTTTCGTGATGCTTCCCTGATCAACGACATTGCAGAATGCCTCAATATCTTCAAGCTTCATATATCCTCCAAAAACATTCTGAAAAGGAATGAATTATATCTTTAACATGATGTTGTTTCATTAAATTATACCATGTATAGTGTGCTTGTAAGAAAGAACGGAGGACAGATCACATGAACAAATCATTTTTCCCGAAAGACTTTCTCTGGGGCGGTGCAGTCGCCGCAAACCAGTGCGAAGGTGCCTGGCTGGAGGACGGCAAGCAGCCGAACGTAACCGATATATGCGTAGGCATCAGTACAAAAGAGCCTGGTCTGGCATGGAATGAAGAGACCGGCAAATGGGAGATGAAGCTTGATCCTGAAAAGGTATATCTGAGCCATGAAGGCATTGACTTCTATCACAGATACAAGGAAGACCTTGCATTGATGGCAGGCATGGGATTCAACGCATTCCGTACATCCATTGCATGGGGACGCATCTTCCCCAATGGTGATGAGGAAGAACCGAATGAAGCAGGCCTGAAGTTTTACGAAGATCTTTTCAAAGAAATGAGAAGACTCGGCATGGAGCCTGTTATTACCCTGAGCCACTATGAAACACCCCTGCATCTGCTGACAGAGTACGGCGGATGGGCAAACCGGAAGATGATCGGTTTCTGGGAGAGATATATCCGCACTGTATTTGAACGCTACAGCGGACTTGTAAAATACTGGCTGACATTCAACGAGATCAACAACATGTTCCGCAGGCCTGTGATCTCCGGCGGCATCCTGGATATCCATCCTGCAGATACAACAAAGCCGCTTGTCATTACGGAACATGACCGCTGGCAGTCATACTGCAATCTGCTGGTTGCCAATGCATTGACCGTGAAGATCGGTCATGAAATGGATCCTGACTATCAGATCGGCTGCATGCTGTCAAGCTCAGCTGTTGCGACATATCCGTTTACATGTGACCCGGACGATGTCTGGGGTGCGCTGAACCTGCAGCGTATTGCAAACTTCTATTACGGCGATCCGTTCTGCCTGGGTATTATTCCCGGCTATGTGAAGCGTACATGGCGTGAGGTGGGCTATGAGCCTGACCTGACAGAAGAAGAACTGCAGCTGATCAAGGATCACACAGTCGATTTCTTCTCCTTCAGCTATTACCGTTCCGGAACATTCTCCAAGGAAGTGAAGAATGCATTCGATACAGGCGGAATCACCGGCAAGGAAAACCCTTATCTTGAGCACTGCTCACCGGAACCCTGGAAGTGGCCGGTCGATCCGAAGGGTCTGCGTTATACACTGAACGTCCTGACGGACAGATATCATCTGCCGCTGATGATCGTTGAAAACGGCATCGGTCTGGATGAGACACCTGATGAAGACGGAAAGATCTATGATGATTTCCGCAGGGAATATGTCAGAGACCATCTGATCCAGGTCAATGAAGCAATACAGGACGGATGTGAAGTCATGGGTTATCTGTACTGGGGACCGATCGATATCGTATCCGCAGGTACAGGTGAAATGAAGAAGCGCTACGGCTTCGTCTATGTTGACAGACATAACGACGGAACAGGTACAATGGAGCGTTCCAAAAAAGAAAGCTACGACTGGTTCAAGGAAGTCGTTGAGTCAAACGGTTCCTGTCTGTTTGA
>CAMOPG010000045.1:0-15597 GCA_946622165.1 uncultured Erysipelotrichaceae bacterium | reverse complement strand
GGATGCACTGCAGGCACTGTACGACCAGCGGAAACACCAGAATGGAAAATTCCGCTGGCAGTAACCGGATCTTTCGTTCTTTTACGGTCTGTCTTTGCAGTTCCCGCAGGAACGGGATGATGCATACGATCCTGCGCAGGATACCGGTACGGAAGACGTCAAATATGCTGTATTCCAGCAGATAGACCAGTGTCATGAACGGCATAGTTCCTTCATCTCCTGTACAAGCTGCCTGATGACAGCGTCCCTGGAAAACAGACGCTGATATGCCTGACGGGCGTTCTGACTGTACGCTCTGCGGTCGGAAGTCAGGAATCTGATCAGGGCATATGCCAGTGCGCGGGGTTCTTCCGCCGGAACACAGATCCCGCAGTGTTCTGCACCGATCAGACGGCTGATCTCACCGTCAGCTGATGCAATGACCGGTTTGCCTGCGTTGAGATACATCTGCATCTTTGCTGGCAGCGTCATAGCGATCTGTGCTTCCCCGGTCAGTGTGATCAGGGCACAGTCTGCCCTGCCGAGCAGGATCACCGCTTCTGAAGGATCCTTCCTGCCGTACAAAACAACATGTTTCAGACCGAGCGACTCTTTCAGTTTTCTGACAGCAGGAAAGCATGTCCCGTCCCCGATGATCCTGAACCATACCGGTCTGCCGTGATCACTGATCCCCATACGTTCGATGATGGCTGCTGCGTGCAGCAGCACATCCATGCACTGTGCCTGACCGATGTTGCCGATAAATACCGCATTCATCGTTTCCGGATCCTCATAGCTGTATTCTCCCGTTTCTTCACAGACCGGGATCTGCGGCAGAAAGTTCATTTTGTCCTGATCAATGCCGAATTCTTTGTGCATCACTTCCATAAAGCCTGATGACGCCGTCAGGATCCTGTCTGCAGCCCGGTAGATCCTGCGGGACACACGGCTGTACATCCGGTACAGAAGAGACTCCTCAGAGATTCCTCCTGCCTTCAGGGATGCCGGCCACAGATCCAAGCAGTAGAGCATGACTTTCTTCCGGTGCAGTCTTCCGTACAGGAGACCTGCATAAGCCATCATGACAGGTGAGGACTGTATGATCAGGATCAGGTCATACGTATCCTGCAGAAACAGGATCCGGAAACAGGAAGACAGTACAAAGCTGTAATAATTCAATGCCCTGAACAGGATCCCGCTCCTGCGCGGGACCGTAAATACCCGGGTGATCATGACGCCGTTCCGTTTTTCATTGCGGCGTCTGCCATGCCTGTATCCTTCATAGATCCTGCCGTGCGGATAATTCGGGATATCCGTGATGACATGCACATGAAATCCGCGTTCTGCCAGTGCTTCACAAAAAGCATGTGCGGGAAAAGGCTCAGGCCAGTAATGCTGTGAAATGACAAGAATATTGTGTAAGTGCTTATCCATATACCTCCCAACTCAAAAAGGACCCGTGAGGGTCCCCGCATTTCAGCACTTATATCTTACCTGTTGTTCCGTCCGTCTTTTCCGCTGCTTTGCTCAATGTGCACATCATGAGCGTTTCCTGCCATGGCACTCCCGGTAAGGACTTCCGCTTCCGCACGGACACGGATCATTCGGGAATATGAGGATCCGGACATATGTCTTTTTCTGTCCTTGCCGCTGGAAGGCCACAAGGACGGTTTCCGCATACTTTTCCACCTGGACCGCATAGCCCAGCCGTTCCAGAACCGGCCGCTTCTCGATCAGCTTTGCGGCTTCCAGAACCGTTTTGGCATACAGGACCTCTCCGTTTCCTCTGACGCCTTCCCTGCGCATCATCTCTGCTTCCTCGTCGGCAGGTGCCGCCCCGCCCAGCAGTGTTGAGCGGATACTGCTGTACAGTGCTTTCAGACGGATCTCCGCAGGCACAAAACGAGGTTCAGTAATATCCATATGCGTCTTCAGCGCTTCGAGCACTTCTTCTGTGTCCGTACCGTGCGCGATCATTTCGGTCAGGTTCTGCATGACTTCTTCCGCATAGCTGTTTTCCAGACCGCTGTCCTTCAGCCAGGCCAGAAAATGCACGCACTCACTGTTCATCGAAGGATATCCGTTGACTGCCCAATCAATGATCTCTTCAGGTTCCGGATAAGCAAACGCATGATTGCCCCGTTCCTCCAGGATCGCCGCAGCCACATCCGCCGCAGCACGCGAAATGATCATATTGCCTGTGCGCATGCATGGATTGTCATCCGGATGGATCATATTCCAGCAGCGGCAGAATACATCTTCCCTGCAGAGTATTGAGTACTTTCCGGTAAAGCAGTTCATCAGTTCATGCAGAGGAATGACCAGATAAACATGTTCGACAAACATGAGACAGTCCAGCAGATAGGAAGTCAATGATCTTTCCTTGCGGAAAGCAGGTGTATTGAGCTTCCGGTACACTTCTGCAGCGTCAGACGGTACGATCAGTCCGTTCTCCGTCATGTAGGCATAATCTGTTCCGATCAGACGCTCTGCAGTTTTTCTGTTTGTATCATCGATCGTCTGTGATTCTTCCATGCACTGTTCAAACAGCTGTGCTTCTTCCTCACGCAGAATGACCAGCCTCTGCTTCATTTCCTGCTCGTCCAGCAGCTTCCCGGCGATCCTGGATGCCAGTGTCATCGGTTTGCTGGATCCGATGCGGATACCGTAAAAACGGCTCCAGTGCCGGAGTTCTTCTTCCGTGTAGTCTTTCAGCAGACATTGTGCAAGCGTCATCATCGTCATATGCAATATATACCATTAATGGACTCTTTTTAAAAGGTTCCCGCCTTTGTGCACACTGTGCATGCCTGCCGGTTCTTTCCGGCAGCGGAATGGCATACTGAGTGCGGAGGTGCTTCATGAAACAATTATTGATCATATGCATGTGCGTTTTCCTGAATGCATGCGCACAGGAAGTCTCGCAGCCTGAAACTGATGCCGGACATGATGTCATCCTGGCGGTCTTCGGCGCGGACACATCCTCGCTTCCTGATCAAAGAAACAGAGCAGACATGATCAAGATCATCCGTTATGACCCGGATGCGGATATCGTCAGGATTCTCTCGGTCCAGCGCGATACAATGGCAGAGATCCCGGGATACGGGTTCTCAAAGATCAACCGGGCGCATGACCTTGGAGGTGCTGTTCTTCAGCTGAAGACTGTTGAAAAGAACCTGGATCTGGATATCCATAATTACATTTCATTCAGTTTTGCGTCATTGAAAGAACTCATTGAGCATACCGGAGGTCTTGAACTGCCGCTTTCAGAAGAAGAATGCAGTTCACTCGGGATAGCCTATGATCCCGGCCGCAAGGCATATCTGCTGAACGGAGATCAGGTACTTGCCTATGTAAGGCTCCGCAGCATCGATGATGACTGGCACAGGATCAGACGGCAGGATCTTGTGATCCGTCAGCTCGCTGACAGATACCGCTTTGCGGCCCCGTCGCAGATCATGTCGCTGCTGAACAGTCTGAGCGCTGCTGAGATACGGATCGATCCTGAAGCGATCCTCTGTCTGCATAAGATCCTGGCATGCCCTCTGATCGAAACAGCTTCTTATCCCTTCACCGGAACACAGCATATCAGGAACCTTGTGATCGACGGGATCGACAACATCTATGAACCGATGGACCTGATGTCCGAAGTTTGCGATGCGCACAGATGGCTGCTGGATCAGCAGAGCTGTACGTTCCGTGAACCGTTCCTGGATCTGAAAAACAGAATGTACGCACAATATCCGATTGAATGATGGTAGAATGGTCACATGAAAAAGACAACAGAATTACTATTGATATCGGTACTGATGACAGGCTGCGCTGCACCTGCAGCCAAGACTGCAGAATCAGCTGAACCGGTCAAAACCCAGGAAGCATCTGAGGCTCCTGCTGCAGAACCCGCAGAAACAGCTGCTCCTGCAGCACCCGATCCGGAAACTCTGCAGGAAACGATCGACATGCTGGAAAGAACATTGGATCCGATCTATAACGACGGAGATGAGCTGCCTCAGATCGAAGACACAGAGATCGTATGGAACATCGTTTCAGGAAATGCAGTCATTGAGAACAATGTCATTCATAAAACAGACGCAAGCGCTGAATATGAGCCGATCGTACTGTCCGCATCCGCAGACGGCTTCCCGCTTGACCATTCTTTCGAGAACATTCTCCTGCTGGACCCGTATGTCGGATATGTGATCAGCTACTTCAGTGAACGAACAAGCGAACCGGAAACCATGAAGCTTGCCTATACATACAACGGCGTTCAATGGTTTGCCCTGAACGGAGACAGAGCCGTGCTGAAAGCAACTGTCGGCACATGCCGTCTGCGTGACCCTGCGATCTTCCGCAGAAAGGACGGTACATTCGTGATCTGCGCGACACAGGGTTATGAGACCGATGCGATCTACCTGTATGATTCACAGGATCTGACTTCCTTTACCAACGAGCGTCTGCTGAAGGTAAACCGTCCGCCTCTGAGTGAGGAACAGGCATGGGCTCCGGAAGCCTTCTATGACCGCACACTGGATCAGTATGTGATCTACTGGTCATCCGTTGTGGATGAAGGCATGTACTATAACCTGTCCGGAGACCTTGTGTATGCGACAGAACCGCAGAGACTGCTGAATCCCGGATATGTGATCATCGACGGGACAATCTGCAAATGCGGACCTGATTATGCGATCATCTTCAAGGATGAACGGCAGCCGATGGAAGACTATTCCACATTGATTTCCGGCTATTCAGAGAACGGATGGACCGACTTCAAGGAGTTCAGCCAGCCGATCAGCCAGAATCAGAGCGAAGGACCGATGATCATGCCTGACCTGGAAAATGAAGGCTACTATGTATTCTACGATGACTATACACGCTTCCGTTTCCATGCACTGTATACGCCTGATTTCCGTACAAGGTATTATGAGACCGTACCGGAAAACATCATGACGATCCCTCTGGACTCACCGGCGCATTCACATGCGATCCCTGTGACACAGAAGGAAATGGACCGTGTCGTAAATCATTGGCAATAACGATCGATCACCACCGGCTGAGTCCGGTGGTTTTCTTCAGATGAAAAAGCAGGGAATCACGGAGCAGACCATATGTCAGGGCTGTGCTGATGGCATAATGGACGGGCAGGCAGTTCAAAACATTTCAGAATATATAAAAAATATGCCGTCCTGTATGTTTTGCAGAACGCCATATTCTTTATTTTCTGATATTTTTTTCTGCTTCCTTCAGGGCAATTCCCTGGGCAAGCTCTTCCAGTTTCTGGTCAAGCTCAGACAGTCTGAGCGTCAATGTGAATACCCTGAGGATCAGAAGTGCAATGATCACAAGGAATACAAGATTGACCGTTGAGATGATCCCGAACAATCCTCCGAAGAAGAATGCGATCTGCGGGAATACAGCAAGTACGATCAGAAGCGCTGAGAAGCCGAACCAGTAGATCGCATCACTGATCCTGAGCTTGCTTTTTCTGATATTTGAGATGATGAAGAAAAATGTAAATACCGCTGCTGCGATCAGCATGATACGGAATGGAACTGTCATTCTTCATTACCCCCTCAGATCCTGTTTATCACGGATCCATCCGACAAACAGGATACCAATGCATACGGTTGCCATGTACTGGATACTGCGGCGGAGCGTCAGATAACTTTCCCCGGCAATGCGTTCATCCATGGTGACCTGCACTTCACTCACCTTGGCGCCGCAGCGGATCAGATACGCTACGGTATCAGGCTCCGGTGTCAGTGCCGCATTATTCGCCAGGACTCTGATGATGTCCTTGTTGTACATCCTCATGCCGCTGGTCGGATCATGGATCGTTTTGCCTGTCGTCAGACGGACAAATCGTTCGATCATGCGGCTGCCCAGCATGCGCAGGGAACCGTCTTTTTTCTCTGTCACAAACCGGCTTCCGATCGCAATATCATAGCCCTGCTCGATCTTCTCAGCCATTGCAGCGATGTATTCCGGACGATGCTGTCCGTCTCCGTCATACTGCATCGCCGCGTCATAACCGTTCGCCAGCGCATACTTCATGCCTGTGCGGACTGCTGCAGCAAGCCCGAGATTGACAGGATGCTCGATCATCCGGTAGCCATGTTCGCGGCATATTTCAGAAGTTCTGTCCTTACTGCCGTCATTGATGATCACATAATCATACTGCGGATAGTCATTGATCAGATGATCGGTTACCCTGACGATATTGTCTTCTTCGTTATATGCCGGAATGATAATCAGTATTTTCACGTTATTCCTCCGCGGTTATTTCAGTTTGTTGGACGTCTGGGCACTCTTATATCCTCCGGCAATGATCCTTGCGACAGGTGCAGGCCAGAACTTGCAGAGCATTCTGTATTCCTGTTCCGTACGCGTGCCGTCATTCACTTCACGGGAAGTATGTGATTCCTCGTGGACCCTGTGTCCCATCAGAGGGTCGGGAATATAGGTAAATGCCTTGCCGTCCACTTTGGAAAGCTTCAGCCATCCGTACCAGTCTCCCTCACCGAGGAATTCGTTCTGACGGAATACTTTCTCAAACGGGATATTTCTCGGAACGAATGTGACTGCGGAGCAGCAGATCGCATTTCCGAAACGGATCGCGGACTGTTTCCAGAATCTGGACTGTGTTGATCCGAGCACCTGGAGCGGTGCCAGCAGCATTTTCTTGACGTTCAGCAATTTGTTGGAGAAGACCTTTTTGCCGTCGCGGATCTCGTAATATCCGGTAAAGATAATGATGGAATCCGGATGCTTACGATAAGCATCAACGACCCTCATGGAATAGCTTCTTTCATATTCATCATCCTGGTGGGCAATGGTGACCAGTTCATTGTCGCCATGGCTCCAGGCAAAGTCGAAGTCTCCGATATTCCCGCTGTTCTTGACGGGATTGACGACAACTTCAAGCTGATACTTGGCAGCCAGATCCCTGATGTATTCATTGTCCGTGGAAGTGCCGATGATGACGCGGCTCGGATATTCCTGGTCAAGTACCGATCTGATCGCGCGTTCCAGATACGGTGATTCTTTATATGCTAGTACCACAAATGTGTGGATCGGTTTTTCAGTCATATGTTTACCTCACAACGTATATCTTAGCAGAGAAATGTGCGTAAATCCTGTAAAAAACAAAACATGTATCGATGTGATACATGCTGTTCAGACTTTCCGCCATGTCTGACGTGAAAGCAGTACGATGACCGGCATGATCTCCAGTCTGCCTGCCAGCATTCCGAAGATCATGACGAGCTTGGAAAGCGTACTGTAGGCATAGAAGTTGCAGGTCGGTCCGACTTCCGCCAGTCCGGGTCCGATGTTGTTGAATGTTGCAAGAACGGCTGTAATGTTCGCTTCCACCGAGAACCCGTCCAGGGATACGACCAGGAAGCTGGCAATGATGATCAGTGTATAAGCGATCAGATAAACGCTGACATTCGTAATGACCTTTTCATCGATCACTGCTCCGTTGATACGGATATGACTGATCCGGTTCGGATGGATCTGCTGGTGGACATTGCGCTTCAGTGTCTTGAAGAGCAGCAGCAGACGGATCGTTTTGATGCCGCCTCCCGTGCTTCCGGCACAGGCGCCGCATATCATCAGCAGCATAAGGATCGCTTTGGAGAAATTCGGCCACAGATCAAAGTTTGCTGTTGCAAAACCGGATGTTGAGATGATGGACGCTACCTGGAATGCGGAATGATGGATCGCATCCCCGATGTTCGCATACAGCCCTCTGATATTCCATGCGATCAGAGCGATACTGCTGAATACGATCACGCAGTACAGCCTGAGTTCTTCATCCCTGAATACTTCCTTGAAGCTCTTCAGGATCAGCAGGTAATAGCAGCTGAAGTTCACGCCGAACAGCAGCATGAATACCGTTGTGACAGTCTGCAGGTACGGACTGTATCCGGCAAGTGAATCGTTTTTGATGCCGAAGCCTCCGGTTCCTGCCGTACCGAATGCTGTGCATATCGCATCAAACAGCGGCATTCCGCCGATCAGCAGGAAGATCAGATTCAGCACTGTCAGGATGATATACAGCAGATACAGGATCGAAGCTGTTTTCTTCATTTTGGGAACGAGTTTGCCGACGGAAGGACCCGGGCTTTCCGCCCTCAGGATATGAAGGGTAAAGCCTCCGTTCTTGCCGCTTAACGGGACGATCGCCATCAGGAATACCAGCACGCCCATGCCGCCGACCCAGTGCGTGAAGCTTCGCCAGAGCAGCAGGCCTTTATCCAGGCCTTCTACGTTCGAGAGGATCGAGGACCCCGTCGTAGTGAATCCCGAGACGACCTCAAACAGCGCATCCACATAGCGCGGGATCTGGCCGGAAATATAGAACGGAAGCGCTCCGAGCATGGATATGACGATCCATGCAAGACCTGTCAGCACCATGCCTTCTTTGGCATAGAATCCGCCTGTTCTGTCGCGGCAGATCAGGTAGAGGATCCCTGCTGCGGCAGCTATGATCGCGATCGATACGATATAGCCATGGATCGCTGCCTGTTCCGCCATAAAGTAGGAGAATCCCAGGCATACGACCATGAAGCCGGCTTCCAGCAGCAGAAGCAGCGATATGATATAACCAACCTGTTTGTAGTTCATCAGAATTCCGCCTCAAATATGTCGTTAAACTGCAGGATCGGGTTGGAATGATTGGTAATGATGACAACTGTGTCATTCAGTTCATAGGACGAATTGCCCGATGCGATCTCAGTGTTTTCGCCTCTGGAAATACTTGAGATCAGGATATTCTTCTTCAGATGCAGGTTTTTGACCTTCTCACCGATATACTTTGAGTTCTCATCGATCATGAATTCGATCGCTTCTGCCTGACCGTCAGCGATCCTGTGGATCGATATTGCGGCACCCTGACGGTTCTGCATCGCTCTGACATACTGAACGATCGTATTGCATGAAAGTTCCTTCGGTGAAACAACGCTTCCGATCTCCAGTTCATTCAGCAGCAGATTGTTTTCGCCATGGCTGACTTTTGTGACAACATGCTTCACGCCTCTTGCGCTGCCATAGAGCGACATAACGATATTCAGTTCATCCAGTCCCGTCAGCATGACCAGCGCGTCATAGGAATCGATCCG
Source organism: uncultured Erysipelotrichaceae bacterium (assembly GCA_946622165.1). Classification (GTDB taxonomy): domain Bacteria; phylum Bacillota_I; class Bacilli_A; order Erysipelotrichales; family Erysipelotrichaceae; genus Bulleidia. Next base: position 6,496 of record CAMOPG010000045.1, on the reverse strand, counting down.
TTCCGTTTCCATGAAGTTCTGGTTGCTGGCGTCACCCTGTACGATCCTGGCTTCCGGCAGAAGCAGTGCCAGTTCCTGGCAGCGGGACGCACTCTGTTCAATGATCTCGCATGCCATGCCGCTTTCCTGCAGCTGGCCTGCAAGATAATAGGAGATCCTTCCGCCGCCTGCGATCAGTACGTTTTTGACCGGTTTTGTAATCATGCCGAGTGATCTCAGAAGCGCGGAAAGATTGGAAGTTGTCGCTGTGATATACAGATGGTCATTTTCTTTCAGTACAAAATGGCCGCCCGGCATCAGGCATTTATCATCCCTGACGATCGCACAGACCAGTACAGTGCAGTGAATGATATTCTGGAGCTGATTCAGGGCTACATTCTTCAGCTTGGAATCAGCAGTAACGTGTACCTCTACGATCTCGACATTGCCTTTGGCAAATGTTTCGATCGTTCTGAATCCGGGGTATTTCAAAAGACGGGAAATGCTGGACGCAGCTTCCTGTTCAGGATTGATCACCATGTTCAGGCCGAATACGGAACGCATCTCAAATGCCTGACGTCTGTATTCCGGATTGCGGATCCTGCCGATCGTATGGAGTTTTTCGTTCAGACCATGCGCAGTCAGGCATGACAGCAGATTGACCTCGTCCATGTCTGTCGCCGCGATCAGAAGATCAGCATTCTCTACGCCCGCCTGTTCAAGGCTTTCCATGGTGGCCGCATTGCCCTGCACGCCCATGACATCATATCGTTCCATGATCGATTCCAGTATTTCCGGATTCCGGTCGATCAGAGTTATTTCATGTCCTTCGGATGTCAGCAGTTTTGTCAGCGTTGCGCCGACTTTTCCGCATCCGGCAATCAATATCTTCATAAAGCCTCCCAAACAATCAGGGTCAAAAATCACTCCAATTGTATCATGAATGTTTCATATCAAACGTCTGTTTGTGTTTGATGTTCAGAAAGTATAGCACACATAGCAGTACCTGAACCAGTGAAGAAGCCGGAGTTGCCAGGCCAAGCAGGAAAACCGAAACAGGGACCCGTCTGCTCATGATATATGAGACAGGTATTCTGACAAGGAACGCTCCGGCGATTCCCTGCATCATGACAAAACGTGTTTTGCCGATCCCGTTGAAGAATCCTGTCATATTGAAGAACAGCGATGTCAAAAGCACATCGATCGCATAGGCCTTCAGGTATTCGGCTGCCGCAAGGATGACTTCCGGATCCGATGCAAACATGGATGCCGGTATGGTGCCATGGAAGAAGACGAACCAGCTGATCACCACGCTGAACGCAAAGCAGATCCCGACTGCACACAGCATGCCTCTGACCGCACGGTCATATTTGCCTGCCCCTTTGTTCTGCGAGGCAAACGCCGATACAGCCTGTGAGAATGCCGAAGGCACCAGCATGACAAAGCCGCATACCTTTTCCGCTACGCCTACTCCGGCGGAAACGATCAGGCCGAGTGAATTGACGATGGCAAGAATGACCATGAATGAGATGCTGACCATAAAGTCCTGCAGCGCGATCGGGAACCCCAGTCCAAGGATCCTTCTGATCTGCGTACGGTGCCAGCCGATATCGCTGAGCGAGAACGTAAACGGCAGCTGCATCCTGCTGATCAGAAACAGTGAGACCGCGACACTGATCAGCTGAGCCATGACTGTTGCCAGGGCTGCCCCGGCAGTCCCCATGCCAAGCACCGCTACAAACAAAAGATCTCCGACAATATTGCAGATGCAGGCGATCGTCACTGACATAAACGGCGTTCTGGAATCCCCGATCCCCCGGAATACCGCACCTAAGGTGTTGTACGCAATGATCGCCAGGGATCCGATGCCGCAGATCCGTATATACTGCGCAGCCCGCGTGAATGATTCAGCAGGCGCGTTCATCAGTGAAGCCAGGGATGGAGCGCTGATCCCGAGCAGGACGGAAGCAGTCACGCCGATGACCGCAAACAAGGCGATGCCTGCGCCGATGATGCGTCCGCCTTCCTTTGCGTTTCCTTCTCCGATCTTCTGGCCGAGCAGTATCGTCATGCCCATCGCAAGGCCCATGAAGATACTGGTCACTGTCATCATGACCTGCGAGCCCGTGGAAACAGCTGACACATCTGCAGTGCCGGCAAACCTGCCTACGACCATCAGGTCCACAGCGCCGTACATGGACTGCAGAAAAGACGCAGCCAGCATCGGCATTGCAAAACGTATCAGAGGTCCGGTGATCGGACCTTCCGTAAACAGCATTCCCCTTGTTTCAGACATTGATCCTGCTCCTTTTTTACAACATACCGATTATAGTTGAAGTTTTCAGAATATGGAATGTTCTCCTGAAACAAAAGGGATGCGGATGCTGTTTTCCGGTTTTCCTTTCTTCCCGTTAGTGATAAAATGGCTCAGTATTGGAGAAATCAGTATGAAATTCATCGTACCGGAAAATTACAGTCCTGTGCTGACCGTCCGTGAAACGCAGGAAGCCATAAAGTATTTAAGAGATACTTTCCAGAAAGAATTCGGCAGAGAAATGAATCTGTCGCGTATCAGCGCGCCGATGTTCGTGCCGAAGAGCTCAGGCCTGAACGATAACCTGAACGGATTTGAACGTCCTGTCAGTTTTGACATGCAGGAGATGCCGGATGAAAGGATCGAGGTCGTTCATTCCCTTGCCAAGTGGAAAAGAGCCGCTCTGCAGAAATACGGATTCGGCATGCATGAAGGGCTCTATACAAACATGAACGCGATCCGCAGAGATGAGATCCTTGATAATCTGCATTCCATCTATGTTGACCAGTGGGACTGGGAACGCGTCATCGCAAAAGAAGAGCGCACGGATGAGACGCTGGAAAGCACAGTCAGGGAGATCGTCAGGATCATCAAGCATATGGAACATGAGATCTGGTACAAATATCCCCAGGCTGTATGCCATGTAGAAGATACTGTCACATTCGTCACCAGCAAAGAACTTGAGGAGCTGTGGCCGGGCAAGACGCCGAAAGAGCGTGAAGATCTGATCACAAAAGACAAGCGCTGCGTCTTCATCAAACAGATCGGCTGGCCGCTGTCCAGCGGCAGACCGCATGACGGCAGAGCACCCGACTATGATGACTGGAACCTGAACGGTGACCTGCTCTACTGGCTGCCTTCACTGAATATGGCACTTGAGATCTCCAGCATGGGCATTCGTGTTGATGAAGAATCCATCGTCACGCAGTGCAGAGCTTCCCATTGCGAAGGAAGGCTGAAGCTTCCGTACCATCAGATGATCCTCAACAAGGAGCTGCCTTATACGATCGGCGGAGGCATCGGACAGTCAAGGCTGTGCATGCTGCTGCTGAACAAGGCGCATGTCGGTGAGGTACAGGCATCTGTATGGCCGAAACGGATGTACGAGCTTGCCGAGCAGTACAATATTCCTCTCTTATAAGAACAAAAACAAAACACGGGAAACAAGCACCTCTGCAGTTTCTCGTGTTTTTTCTGCTTAATTGTCAGATACTGCCGATCAATTTGCTTTGACCGGACGATTGTAGTATTCCTCCATTGTCAGACCTGAATCATGGATCTTCGCTGCTTCTTCAGAACCGACATAGCGGAAATGCCACGGTGAGTATGTAATATGGGTAACATCTGATTTCTTGTCCGGATATCTTGCAATCCATCCGTACTTATAGGAATTGTCCAGCAGCCACTGGTACTGCGGATATGTCGCAATGCATGGATTCAGCTGGCAGTTTCCGTTGTACCAGCCAAGGTCAACAGCCAGACCAAGCTGGTGCTCACTTGCGCCGGGATGGTCGTCCACGTATTCCGTATATGCCTTGCCGTGCACGCGTTCGTAATAGTTGTACAGTGACAGCTGTTCAGAGTAGGAACGGTATCCATCAACGATCCTCAGGTATACCTGGTTGTCACAGGCTGCCTTGTACATCTGTTCCAGCGCATTGGCAGCTTCTTCACGCAGATATTCGGATTCACTGCTCGGAATATTGACGACTCTCAGATCTTTCGGCACATAACCCGGATCGACCGGATAAGAAATGTTGACCAGCTTGTTGATACTGTCATCCGAATCAATATCCACTGCCGGTGCCGCAGGTTCCTGCGTCGGTTCCGGTGTCGTTATTTCCGGAGTCGGCGTCTGTACGGATTCCGGAGTCGATGACGGTTCATTCGTGATCACGACATCCGCCGGGCATGTCGGGCAGCCTGAAGGAGCCAGCGTTGCCGCAGGAGTCGGTGTAGTAACAGCGACGGGCTGAGTCCCTTTTCTCAGATAATGAAGGTACCCGAGACCGATCATGATCAGTATCGATAAGATCAGTACAGTCCATAGTTTCCACTTGTATTTTTTATCCATATCACGCCACCTGCCCGTTTTTCTCATTATACAACGTAACCGCCCCGGTCAAACAGCATTTACTGCGGGATTATAATCTGTACAGGCAGAAAAAACGGCTGTTTTTTCATGTCAGATCATAATACTTTTGATGAAGATGTGAATATTGCACCCCGGCAGAAATGCTTCTTTATAATAAAGGTACTAGGATGACTTGCTATTATAAAGATCGCATTGATCAATGAAAATTCACAGGCTGCGAAAAACAGTCTGATCGAAACAGCTCTGCGCAAAGTCGCAGAACAGAAAGGATATGAAGTCGTCAACTACGGTATGTACTCAGCCGATGATCCGGCACCGCTGACTTATGTGCAGAACGGCATTCTGGCAGCTGTGCTTCTGAATTCCGGTGCTGCTGACTTTGTTGTGACCGGATGCGGAACAGGTGAAGGCGCAATGCTTGCACTGAACTCCTTCCCGGGCGTGATCTGCGGACACATCGAACACCCGCTTGACGCATATACATTCGCTCAGATCAACGACGGCAACGCAATTTCGATCCCGTTCGCACTCGGATTCGGCTGGGGCGGTGAATTGAATCTGGAATACATCTTTGAAAAACTGTTCAGTGAACCGTTCGGCGGAGGCTATCCGAAAGAGCGCGTTGTACCGGAACAGCGGAACAAGAAGATCCTTGACGGCGTACGTGCTGCTGCATTCCGTCCGCTGGCAGATATTCTCTGCGACCTGGATCCGGAGCTTGTAAAAGGTTCATTTGCAGGAGAACATTTCGACGAATATTTCTTCCGTGACTGCAAAGATGAGAGCCTTGCAGAACTTGTCAGAAAACTGAAGTGATCATCTGACGATTTGCCGTAAATCCTGTATGTCAGGTTCTTCGGTCTGCACATGTGCAGATTGAAGAACTTTTTTTGATTCATCATGTCATAATGAACGCGGAGACAGACCATGATCAGAATACCGGAAACACATATTGAAGCAGATCCCGGAAAGCCTTTTATCATCGTGCTCTGCAGTGACAGCCATATGGATACAGCGTCTCTTCGTTATGTACGGGAACATCATCCTGAAGCGGATCTGTTCGTGCACTGCGGAGACAGTGAACTGCGTGAAGCAGACATGGAAGGTTTTCTGTTTGTCCGCGGCAATCATGATTTCTATCTTGGAAACAATGTTCCTGACTGGCGCATCATAGAAGTGCTCGGACACAGGATCTACCTTTGTCATGGTCATCTGGATATCCTCATCTATTATCATTATGATCTGATGGCAAAACATGCGAAGGCAAACCGGTGCGATACGGTATTCTTCGGACATATGCATATCTGTCAGGATTTCATTGAAGACGGCGTCAGAATGCTGAACCCGGGATCCCTGGCTTATTCCCGTGATTACTCAGGGAAAAGCTACATGCTCGTAACAGTGACGCCGGAAAAGATCGAAGCAGTCAGGATGGACTATACGCCTGCCGGGACAGAACATGTCAAACAGAAAAAGAAAGGTTTCCTGCAGCGGCTGATTGACAAATTGTAACGATCATCTTTTTGCGCGGGCACGCATACCGGGCATCATTTCCTGAAGGAATATCTTTGGTGTTTGCTATATAATTAAAGATGGATTAGAATTTTTCCGGGAGACTAACACGATATGACAGAAACCAAGAAATGCATTTACTGCGGACGCGATCTGGAAGCTGACATGATCTTCTGCCCCCGCTGCGGAAGACCTGTGCCGACAGAGCGTCAGGACGATGATAAACTGGGCGAGACACTGATCTTCAATATCAATGACCGTTCGATCCCTCCCGTACCCGTTATGCGTACGGCAAAACTTGTTGACACCGGGATCTTCCCTGTGATCAAAGAAGAAAACCTTCCGAAAGAAACACCGGCTGTTCCCGAGAAACCCGCAGAGGAAAAACCGGCGGAACCTGTCGTGCCTGAGCTGATTCAGGAAGAGACATCCGACGATGATCTGCTTTCATTCCTGGATCTGGGTGATGACAATGATGAACCGGAAGAGAAGATCGCTGCTTCTTCCAGCATCCCCCTCTTCTTCACTTCATCGATTCCTGCCATGAACCCTGCTGCTCCGAAAGAGGAAAAACCGGAACCGGTCATCCCGGCAGT
>CAMOPG010000044.1:0-15917 GCA_946622165.1 uncultured Erysipelotrichaceae bacterium | reverse complement strand
TGATATCCAGAAAGAAGAAATGAACAAGCAGAAGCTGTGTGCTCCTGCTTTTTTACTGCTCATTCAGTTTCAGACAGATATCGATCGCTTCGGCAACATCCTTCACGACATAATCGGACATTTCCTTGACGGCGTCCCTGCCGCTTTCCATAGCGAATTTCACACCTGCGTACGGATACATTTCGGCATCATTCAGTTCATCTCCGATACAGGCGATCTCTTCTTTTTCAAGATGGAGCGTTTCTTTCAGATATGACGCAAAGACACCTTTCGAGGCATGTGCGTTTCCGAGTTCAAGAAGCCTGTCACCGCTGCGGGCTGTAAAGCAATCCTTGCCGGCGGCTTTTTCAATGCGCAGCTGCGCCAGATCACATTGTTCCTTGTCTTTCAAAACGATGGACAGCTTGCCGCATACAGTACCGGTATCACGGCTGAGGAAATCATTGATCGTGAAATCCGGGATCACCCCGATACCTGTTTCAGCGATCTGTTCCCTGTACTTCAGAACAGAAGGATGTTCAAAATTGTTGAAGACACGCTCTGAATTCATTCCCTGCACCTGGATCAGGTCATAGTCCGGAAATTCCGTGTCCAGGATGTGTACGATCTCCCGGATCAGATCTTTGCTGAGAGAATGGCTGACCGGGAATGCTCCATTGTCATATACAACCGCTCCGTTGAATCCGCCTGCTTTGATATCCGTAAAGCCATGGTCCTTCAGCAGTTTGATGCCGAAGCCGATCATTCGGCCGCTGGCAACATAGAACTTCATGCCGGAATGCTTGATGCGCTCAAGCGCTTCATTGTTTCGCTGTGTCAGATCAAAGACTGTTTTGCCATGACCTGCAAACAGCGTTCCATCCATATCGCTGATCAGTATTTTAATCATAGGTCCTCCGTCAACGCATTTATCTTATCAGAGTTCTGCGGAAACATATTGTCATGAATCGCATCAGTCTCGTCAGTATTTCTGAATAAGGCGATCTCTTTGTAGACAGGACTGCCGCTGCCAGGCTCTGAGTTCATCAGGGAAATACTGCTGACGGTCATACTGCTGTGCGGGAGCGTGAGTTCTTCTGCGGATCCTTTCATTCTGCGGACCAGTGTGATATGCGGAACAAAGTCTTTTGTATCATATGGGATGCCTGCATCAGACAGCTTCTGTCTGACCTGTTCAGCCAGTGCTTCGAGTTCTTCACAGTCTTCCGTTCCTGCCCAGAATGTATCACCGAACATACCTGTTGTGCTCAAACTGATCTCAAATGGCCGGAATGAGATACTGCGGAGCGCATCGATGACAGGCTCTGCAGATTCCTGCGTTCCGATAAATGCAAGCGTGATATGCAGGTTTTTGGCAGGCACAAAACGACCGCTGATCCCGCTCTGTTTCATCACTTCAAGTGTGCCGGCCAAAGCTTCATGACATTGACCGGTGATCATGATTGCAGCAAATAAACGCATTTCATTACCTCTGTTCATTAACAGGATAGCATGACATGATACGCTTCCGATCATTATGTAAGATATATGACATTTCTGTACTTCCCTCCTTTTGCGCGTGAAAAAGCCTTATATTATAATGTCCGTATCAGATTTTCTTCGGAGGTGCTGCATGGAATTGTTTCGCAGACAGGTCATCATATTGGTAACATTATTCAATGCCAAAGAACCGGTAAGCGGCGTTGTTTTGTCACAGAAAAGCGGACTCAGCCTGAATACTTTGAAAAAGGAAATCGATGATCTGAACCATAACTGCAGCGGTTTCGGCTTTGAAATACTCTCGAAGACCGGAAGCGGATACGAGATCAGCATTACCGACAGAAGCAAATTTTTCCCATACCGCCGGCAGATCCAGTCCCGGTTCTACAGGAACCTGTTTTTCCGTGATTCACAGACGGACAGGGTCCATTTTATTATCCGTCACATGCTGTCAAATGACAGTATGTTCGTAGATGATATTGCGGATGAATGCTTCTGCTCTGTCTCGACGATCAACCGGGATATGCGGGCAGTCAAGACACGTCTGGAACGCAAAGGGCTGAAGATCGTGAATCATACGAACCGGGGAATGAAGCTGGAAGGCAGTGAATGGAATCTGAGGCTTGCCTTTGTGGATGAGTATCATATCTATAAGGACTTTGAAAGTGCCTACCATTTCCAGGAGGATTCATTTGAGCGTCTGATGCTGGAAGGGACTGCAGCCAGGTCAAATATTGAAAAATCAGTCAGAACTGTACTGCAGCAGTTCCATTATCCGCTGTCCTATAATTCCATCCGTGATTTCAACAACCTGATCGTACTGACGATCACACGTCAGAAATTTCTGGACAGTCTGCTCATTGACCAGGAGAAGTTTGAAAAACTGGACGCTGCATTGGAGAAGGAGATCGTCAATCAGATCCTTGCAAAGATCAAGACAGTTCAGCAGGTCTCGATGTCTGTATGTGAGATCGCTTCTCTGGCAGCCTATATGAAGGCAAACAGAGTTCTGACACATGCACGTCTGGACCGTGAAGAAGAAAAGGAAGAAGCTTTTGAATATGCGGACGGGTTCCTGAAGGAAATGGAATCCGCAATGGATCTGGAGGACATTGACACAAAAGGGCTCAGGGCCGATCTGGCATGCAATCTGCTGATGCTGAAAAGAAAGGGCATCCTGAACATCCATACATCCTATTCGGATGTTGCGAACTTCCGGAGAGACGGACTGGTGTCACTTGATTACTGTACGCTTTTATATCAGTGGATCAGGAAAAACACAGATATTATCTGTGATGAGCGCGATATTCTGAGCGTATATTATGTGTTCTCGTATTTTTCAAAGACACGGGATATCTATTTCCGGAAACGTGTGCTTGTCGTTTCAAGATACGGAATGTATTCTTCACGGGCACTGGCATACCAGCTCACACGTATGGATAAATCAGGGGAAACGATCGAATGGATCCCCTGTGAGTATCTGAATATCAGACATTTTGATCTTGGTGAGATCGACTGCATTGCGACAGATATTGAAGGCCTGCAGCAGGAATTCCCGGACAAGCTCGTAGTCAGCGTTCATTATTTCAGAACAGCTGAACAGATCAATGAAGTTACCAGAAGGATCAGTATGCCGAGGGAAAAATTCCGCACGGAGATCTTTACGCCTGATGATGTTATCTATGCGGACAAGATCAGAAATATGTCGTCGATCGAAGAACTGATCCGGGAAGAGATATTGCTGCCGGAAGAAGATGGGGACCTGTTTATCCGAGAAATGCGAAGCCATTATCACGTTTACACGCCGTTCCGTCAGAATCAGCTGATGATCCTGAATACCGGCAGGGACGTGATCGGACGTGATTTCCTGAAGGTCGTCATTATGAAGAGACCATACAAGGAAAATGATCAGATGATCTCTGCTATTATCATATATAACGTTGCAAACAGAAGACTGGAACGCACTTCCTATATCGGAGAGAGGATCGCCAGGATCCTGCACGCCAACGGTCTGGCATTTACCATGGACCGCATGCAGGATTATGAACTGCTGTGCAGGCTGATGTACGAATCATAAACATCACACAGCAGATAAATCATATTGCAGGCATATTAAAACGACTTGAGAAAACCTCAAGCCGTTTTGCGCTTATTCAAGTGTGACCGTCGTCTCAGCGGTTCCGGCCTTCTGGCTGAGGGCAGTCAGTGTAACGGTTTCACCGGCTTTGCCATAAACATACCAGCAGACTTTTTTGCACAGCGGAGCCTGCTCCGCAGTGATCGGTCCGAAGAAGGAATACATTGTCTTTACGGAGCTGAAGCCTTCGAGCTGTCCGATCTTCTGTACGGCTTTTCCGTCAGCGATCTCAGCTCCGCTCAGTGTGACTTCAATATCCTTTGCCTGCTTCAGATTCAGGAATTCGCTTGTCGCATATGTCGGCATGAAACCTGTGTTGCCGATAACTGCTTCGACCTTATACATGCCTTCTGCAAGCTTCTGAGCCTTTGCTTCAGCAAATACGATATGCGGCATTGTCTTTGCGTGACGGAGAATATATCTTGTGTGCTTTTCCACTTCCTGGGGCAGGTACTGAACCGGCGGATTCTGGAGAAGGAACTTCTTGTCCGGACCGCCGATCTCAACAGTACCGAGCTGCGGATGTTCGAATTCCGTCCAGTCCTTGTAGAAGCTGTTCAGATCATTTTCATCGATCCATTTCAGCAGTCTCTTCTGGTTCTCCAGTTCTTCTTCCGGCGTCAGCTTTTTCGGTTTCGGATATTCCGGGATCATGTCTGCCTGCGCAGCGAGATTCCATGTTTCAACAGAATGGCAGAATATGCCGTTTCCATAGTATAAATAATCATCCAATGATCCGTTGGCAGGTGCTTTGGAGTCTACACCGAGGTAATCATCCTTGATGCGGAGCTGATGATAACCGGTTTCTTCTGAGGCGATCTTCATGAATGCCTTGAACATTTCCTGGTCCTTCTGATCTGACTGAGCTGCCGGTACGCCTGCGGGCGGATACAGATACATTCCGCCGAATGTATGGAAGATGATCGTATTTACGAGATTCTTTCTTGTGCTGATCCATTCGATCAGATTTCTGGATTCAATGACCTGACCGGGATATTTGCCGCCTCCCGGCTGTTTGGGATCCGGATGCCAGTTCATCGGATAATTGCGGTTCAGATCAAGACCGTATTTTGCCGGTGCAGAGCTGATGTGCAGACCGTCATAATCGTTGATCAGGCCTTCGCTGTATACGTTGTAGTATTCACCGCCGATATCATCTGCCTGACGCTTGATAAGCAGACGGCTGTCCTCGGGATCTTTCTTCCAGCTGCCGAACGGAGTCTTGACCAGCATGTTTCTGATGACACCGTCTCCATCGAGATCCGAAGGGACAAGGCCGGGCATTTCGGTCTCATACGGATACGGTACATTGATGGAACGGATCATATCAGGATGGGTCAGATAATATTCTGAGCCGTCTGCCACGGGACGGGGCATGATATAGAAGGTCGTGTTTTTCAGCAGTGCAGAGACCGTTTCATCTTCCAGGTTGCTGAGAAGCGTATCTGCGAGAAACATAGCGCACATACTGCCTGTGACTTCTCCGGCATGGACATGGCCGATCGCCATATAAGCCGGTTTTTCATCGTAGTCACCGCATGCAGTGTCAGTAATGGAAAGCAGCCACATTTCTCTTCCTTCAGTGGTTTTTCCGATAGATGTCAGTCTGGCTCTGTCAGGATGATCTGCAGCATATTTCTGCAGGATCTCCGTGATCTCGTCGTAATTGTAATAATGGTCGTACGTATAGGTTCTGTTCATTCTTGTGATTCCTTTCCAAACAATCATCTGAATCAATGCGTGAAGCAAAAAATGGTTACAGAAAAATTATATCGTGTTCTTTTCATTGACGGGCTGAAATGATGCCTCTGCATAACCACACTTCAATATTTTGACAGCTGATATATGAAAACCCGGCATTTTGTTTTCATACCGGGTGTCTGCACATTAATGATCTGTTATGGATTTGAATGCTTCAGCGACTGCAGAAGTTTTTCCGGAATCCTTCATCTTAAGAAGATATGCGAGCACCTGCTTTACGGGAATATCATCTTCTTCCTTCAGCATGCAGATCCTGGATGTATCGTAAGTATAACCTGATTCAGAGATCAGCCGGATAAATACTGTCTGAAGTCCGCGGTCAGCCAGCTGCATGCGGTTCATGGGATTATTCTCAATGACGTTTTTCAGTTTGATGTTTGCTTTCTTTTCCAGCTCAAGTATCAGCTGCCCGCTTCTGTGATCCGGTGAGGATATGCAGATGGGTTCTGCAGTCAGGTCTTTGATGGACAGTACCGGATAAGGCATGCCGTCAATGTGTACCGCTTTCTCAGCAAGCGGACTGTTTCTGCACAGATAGATCAGCCAGTGCTGCTCATAAATCAGATCACAGGAATTTCTGCAGATGTGTCATTCTGCAGACTCCAGATAAATGCTTTGACAGTATGTCCGGGATAGATCTGCTGCAGAGCTCTGCGGTATGCGCTGAGCTGTGCACTGTATCTGGACACAAGCGTATTCATGTCTGTATGGTCTGTTTTGAAGTCGACCAGCAGTACTTCTGTTTCATTTACGGCATAAAAGTCGATCACACCATGCATACGGATCTCTTTGTTTTCAATGTAGAAGGGATATTCCTTGTAGATGTCCATGGTCAGGGCTTTTCGGTAAAGCTGTGAATCGGAGAAGGCAAGGATGTGCATGATGTCTTCCTGTGTAAGGCCCGTCGGATCAATATCCTCCGCTGTCCATGGTCTGTCCGGAAGTGCGGAAATGATTTCGTGCACCCTTGTACCGAAAGCAATGCTGTTTTTCCGGCGGCTCATTTCCAGATCGGGCAGGGAAGTGAATTCTGTCTGGCTGGGCGTCATGACAGGTGCGAAATAACCTGTTTCGCCTTTGAAATGAGGAAGCTCGGAAACAAATTCACTGGATCTCTGCAGAGGCTGGGATACATTTTCTGCCTCCAGATGCTCGATCCGGAACAATCCCGGAACGTCCTTCATGGCACTCAGGATCAGACCGCTCATGCCTTTTCTGGCAGCCAGTACGGGAAGCGTGATCTCATCTCTGTATTCCTGCTCTTTTTTCACGGCATCGACGATGATCAGCCGTTTTTCCGCACGTGTCAGTGCGACATACAAAAGGCGGCTGTATTCTTCGATGTCTTCAAGATTGTTTTTGTGCGCCGAGGCGATCCTCGCAGCAGCAGGCCGCTTGACACGCCATGGCATATCATAGTGATCAATGCTGAGATACAGATCATCATCAGCCATGAGCATAGAAGATGCGTCAGAGAATTTCGCCTGCTCGGTACTCCAGAGGAATACGGTATCATACTGCAGTCCTTTGGACTGGTGGATCGTTGTGACTGTTACGACCTGTTCGTCTTTGCCTCTTGAAACAGCATCGCTGCTCTTTTCATCTGTTCCTGCCTGCATCCGTTCCAGCAGATCATATACAGTTCCCTGGTTCTCTTCCAGGATCACTGCTGTTTCAAAGAGGTAATCAAAATTGGCTTTTTCTTTTGCCGGAAGCGTATCGTAGAAATGATGCCTGAGAGCGATCTGTGTCAGCAGAGCAGTGATGCCGTAAGTGCATGATACATTCCACAGCTCATCCATTTCTTCCATAATTTCCGGATACACATTCCGGACACCTGTCAGCACGGATCTGTATCCGGTTTTCAGATGTGCAAGATCTGCATCATCCAGTCCGCAGAAAGAGGAGGTCAGCACAGCCAGTCCGGCTGTCATATTGGTGCGGTCCAGCATCCACTCCAGCATACTGCGTATCGTCGAACAGAGAATGGAATTGTAGAATCCTTCCCGGGCATCGATATCATAAGGAATGCCGAAACGGTCAAATACATTGCGCAGAACAGGCTTGTCATGATGGCTTCTGACCAGCACGGCGAAGTCTTTCCAGTTTCTGCCTTCCTCTTCTACCATGCGCTTCATTTCACCGGCGATCCACATGGCCTTCAGTTCTTTTTTCTGAGGTGATTCTTCCTCAGCCGCGTCTTCCTGATCATTGATGAGCACAAAGCGCACCGGAACACCATCTGTGGCTTTCTGTCTCTCGGTACCTACCGTAACGGTATCCCGTTCCAGATAACTGTCCTGGCATCCTTCTGTATTCATCAAGCGCTGAAAGAGCCTGTTGCAGTAATTGACGATCGTATCCATCGAACGGTAGTTATGCTCAAGCGTGATCTGCAGCGTGTCCGGGTCATCCATCAGCGAACGCATCAATGAAGGCTTTGCCTGCCGGAAACGGTATATCGATTGCTTGACATCACCGACACGGAAGATCGTTCCCGGTACAGCAAGCAGCTTGATGATCTCGTTCTGCAGCACAGAAGTATCCTGGAATTCATCCACCATGACTTCTTTCAGACGCGAACGGTAAAGTTTTGACACTGCCTGGTCATTGGCATTCAGGATCTCCAGCGCATAGCGTTCCATATCCCCGAAGTCCATGCACGCATCCTGACGCTTCGCTTCCGTGAACAGCGTGCGCGTAAGAGACGCTATATCGCAGAGGGCGTTGATGACGCTGCTGCATTCATTGTGGTCACTGATCAGGATGGACGAATCAAACAGCTGAGCGCTGAGTTTATCACATGCTTTATAAAATGCATCGCGTGCATTTTTGTATGGGATGTTTTTGGTATCTGCAGGGGTTGCCGCATACATTTCTCCGAATGTACAGAAGCTCTCGCGGAACATGTCATAGTTTCTGCTTTCCAGATACTGCCGGCAGTTTCTGAGCTGGTTGCCGGCATTGGTGAGATCATCGTATTTTTTCATGACCTTATCACTGTCCGGAGCGTATTTCAGCATATCCTCATAATGAAACAGGATCGTATCCAGCATCAGCTGATACGCCGCATAGAAATATGTCTGTATTTCATCCGGAAGCTGGCTGAGCCGTTTGACAGGAGCCGCATAAAGGCGTGCATTGCTGATCCACTGTTCCGGATCAAAACTGTTGTCCGCGTGTTTTATGATCGTATCGACCATTCCCTGCAGGGTTTCATAATCCTCACTGCGCGGTGAAAACATCTCAGTCAGGGAGATGATCATGTCATGGTGTTCTTCATCATAGATCTGAAGTGCTTTGAAGAATGCGGCCTTTTTATATTTGTTGACCGAAGCCTCATCCATGACATTGGATGCTGTGGCGGGATCAAGACCGATCACGCTGAAGTATTTCTGTATGATGGTCAGACAGAACGCGTCAATGGTCGTTATGTCAGCACTGTCCAGAAGGATCATCTGTTTCCGGATCCATTCTGCCTGCTGAGGGTCATTGACAGTCTGAAGCCGTTCCTGCAGGGTTTTGGCTGCACGGTTTTTCATTTCCACAGCCGCGGCTGCAGTAAAGGTAACTGCCAGCACTTCATCCATGCCGACACGGTCTTCCAGGCAGCGCTTGATCAGACGCTCGACAAGGACACGTGTCTTGCCGGCACCGGCTGATGCTGAGACAAGAATATTCTGTCCGGTACTGCGCACCGCCATTTCCTGATAAACATCCATGTTCATGACGCATCCCCCTTTCCGACCTTCAGTTTTTCATCTGCCATTACCACAGGAGAAGCTTTCCGGGTGCCGTTTGTATTGCGGCATACCGGAGCATTCAGACAGAACATACATGCGCTGTCCAAAGGATCGACCTGTATTTCTCCTGCCAGAAGATGATCACGGAAATATTCATACAGTTCTTTGATGCATTGTCTGACCTTTTCCAGGTCATACAGCGGCATGCTGAAATACTGTTTGAAATTCGCATCTGTTTCATCGTTCGCGAATGTCCAGCCGCTGAATCGGCGCTCGGCATCCGACAGATCCTTTAAATATGTCTCATCCGTGAGATCTTCTTCCAGTACGATGCCTTTTGTTTTGAATGATGCGGCTTTTTCTGATGCAGATTTGGACTGCATGGAGAAATAGCAGGCACCTGAGGGAGATTTCCTGAGCTTATGCTCCGCGGCGAATACATAGGAAAGAAGCTGCAGCTGAATGCCTGCTTTGATGCTGGACTCAGACAGCTTATGGACGGATGACTTGTAGTCAATGATACGGAAGGAATCACCGGAAATATCGACCCGGTCAATGATGCCTTTGAGATGGATGCCGTCTGTGATGCCGTAGTCAAATTCCATTTCAGGTTCCAGCGGTCTGTAGATCGTATTCTTCTCAGCTTCCGTCAGGAACATGAGTGATCTCAGCAGGCCTTTGCTCATACGCTCCATCGTCAGATCGATCTGCCATACATCATGCGGGTTCATGACCTTCAGATCTTCAAACCACGGCTTCAGGAATTCGCGGATCTCCTGTTCCGTGACTGAGGCATAATCTTTTCCATAGCTGTTTACCATAGTCTCCATGAACGCATGCTGGATCGTTCCGATCGTGGCGCTGTCCAGTGAAGGGGTATCAAATCTGCGTACGGAAAGACCGGATTCAATAAAGTAGGAATACGGACACTGGAACCAGCGCTCAAATCTGCTGATCGAACCATGTACCTTTCCGTCTTCTTTCAGGAACAGTTCTTTTGCGGTGTCTTCATCCAGGGCATGCCGGGGAGTACGTGCCGGTTTCAGAGAGTCCGGTTTCCATGGAACGCCTGTGCTGCCGAGTCTGTTTGTGATCTCGAACGCAGGTTCAATGTTTCTGCCCTGGTAGTCATTTGTGGCATAAGACCAGATCAGTGTCCGGCCGCTGCTGCGGATCCAGGAGAGCTGCTTCATATAGCTTTCATGGCGTTCTTCCAAGGAAGGGAAGGCACTGATCTTTGCTGTATAGATCTCGTCAAACAGGCCTTTTCTGACAGGAATGCCCGGATAGCTTCTGGCTGAGCACCCGAGAATATATGTGACTTCTTTTGCGTCCACCGGATGCGTCAGATCGGTTACCGTACAGAAATCGGTCGTCAATGTGCCGGAAGCGGCACGGACATTGCTGATCATGCTGAGTACAAGATCAGCATCTTCTTCATTGTGAACATATGCCAGTGTCTGCGACAGGATCGTTCTGATCGCTGTGCCTGCCTTAAGCTGGGCACTGTCATTCATTCTCGGATGTTTCTGAAGCAGGGTGTATGCGTATCTTAATGCTGAAGCAGGATCCTCTGCACTGAGAAGGATATCGATCTCATCCTGAACGGAATCCAGGTAATCAGCGAACATATTGTAGAGATTCCTTGTTTTGTCAGCTTCATTTTGAAAGTCCGGCTGTCTGATCAGTTCGTACATACCCGTATCAATGGAGATATCGGTCAGGATCCTTTGTGCAAAAGGAATCAGTTCGCTGCCGGCTTTCTTTGAGAAGCCGTCCGTTCTCATGATCTGTATGAGGGATTCCGCATCTTTCTGAACAGCAAACTCTGCCAGTGATATGTAAATGAGAACAGCCTGGGGATATGCCTGCTCTTCGATCGGGCAGAAAGGAATGCCGTATCTTTCAAATACCTGTTCAAGAACGGGAAGCTGTGCTTTCCTGTCTGTCAGAATGATATTGCATGGTTTTTCATTTCTGCAGATTTCCTGGGCAGCGGCTTCTATTTCCTGCCGGGTGCTCAGGGCATAACGCAGGTGTTCTGTTTCTGCCGGAATGGCAGTGCCGATCGATGCTGTGCATCCGGCCGCGGACATGACTGTGTCCAGAAAACGCCTGCGGAAGATATCTGTTTCAAACAATATGGAAAATTCCGACTTTTTATCAATGGCCTTTCTGACCAGCTTATCGTAGTTCCGGAAGACAAACTGCTCCTCCAGCGGCATTTTGAGCGCTTCCGCGAGGATCAGCGCAAGTTCCTCTTCACTCTCAGTGTCACGGGGAAGCATCTTTTCCGTGATTCCGAATAATGCGCATTCTCTGGCAAAGGAAAGGATCTCGCTGATAAAAGCAGGAAACTTCACCATATCTCTGTAAACTGACAGACTGCCGGATATATCCTTCAGGCGCCGGGCGAACAGCATCATAGATGCATACTTATCCTCTTCTGCATCACTGTGCAGAAGTGCGCCGGGACTGAGCAGTTCTGTTCCGACCAGGGAAACAGCTTGATTGCCTGCCGAAAGTGCGTGATATATGCGCTCTTTTTGATATTCACTGCAAATAATTGTTTTTTTATTGTTCATACGTTGATTCTATC
Source organism: uncultured Erysipelotrichaceae bacterium (assembly GCA_946622165.1). Lineage (GTDB taxonomy): Bacteria > Bacillota_I > Bacilli_A > Erysipelotrichales > Erysipelotrichaceae > Bulleidia. The sequence continues at coordinate 4,198 of CAMOPG010000044.1, read as the reverse complement.
ACATATGGACATTTCAGACGTTATGAACAGCGGACTGAAAAATGTAAGTGTACTTGCTGGAGAATGCTTGATGATATGCGTAAAAACACGATTTTGCTTGTGTTTTTCATGCTTTACAAATATGATTTATATGATCTTAAGAATCAGCGGAGGGGTAGTAATGGCAATCAGTAGTATTCTCGATCAGCAGCTTGACCAGCGGAGAAATGGTGAAGACTGCAGCTTCAACGGCTACTTGGAGGATTATCTGAATTTGACAGATGATCTGGATGAAGTGCTGAGAGAATCTTTCACAGAGATTCTTGCAAAAGACGAAAACGTCAAGATCTGTGTGAACCTGAAGGCGGAAGTCAACAGAAATGCGATCTCCAATCAGATTATTCGTTACAAGGATATTTTTAAATTGGCTGGAAAGCCCATTGAATATCCGTACATTTTGTATGTTGCGGGTGATACGGAAGATCGCGCTTTATTGGTTGTTCCGTATTCAAAATACAGCTGTATCTATGCAAAGGGGTATTATTACTGCATGACAGAACCGGGAAGTCCTTTCATTGACTGCAAAAATGAGATCGTTGCAGTCACAAGCGACAAGGCTTCCAAAATCACAGATGCATACAGCAAACTGTTCACTATGAAGGCAGGCGCACTGCAGAGATCAATCGACAGGGATTATTTTAAAAACTACGACGAGCTTAAGGCTCTGGCTGTTGAAGCAGCCAATATGCAGAAGGAAGAAGCACCTGCAGTTCTGACTGCGCTGGAAGACAGAACAGCTCAGATCTACAGATATGTGATCAACTGGTTCCTTCTGAAGAAAGTCCTTTATGTACAGTACATGGTAAATAAAAACATCCTGAATACTGTTCACGAAGGCAACATCAAGAAACAGAGAAATCAGGCAAAAACGAATGCTGATGAGATCGGATTCCTGAGCTTCAGCGAGATGTGGAGACTGACCGCACCTGCAGAAGAGGAAGCCGAACAGGAAAGTTAATAAATCTGAACAGATGAATGATCAAAGGCCTGCATATTGCAGGCCTTTGCATGATATAATCATACAGGCAGGAGGGTGAAGAATGAGATACAGAAGATCAGGCGGAAATTTCTGGATATTTTTCCTTTTATTTATATTCTTTGCCTCGGATGGAGTGCTTCCTTTGGTATTTATCACGGCAGCCCTTGCTTTCTTTATGATGAAAGCTGTCGGTGCCGGAAAAGAAAAAGAAGAACAGAGTTATACATACAGTCATGCGAGACCGGCAAGGAGTGAGTCCCATACCAGCAGTGAGCTGGCTCAGGTTTATGAATATCTGCGCAGGCATTTTACCAAGAAAAGAATTCTTGATATGCCCAACAACATTGACCTGGTGCTCAGGACCAAGTCCTATAAGACCCTCAGCAACCTGGACGTTTACCGCAACGGCAGACGTGTCGGGACACTGAGTGAGTTCCGCAGACGGTACAGTGATATGTATGATCAGATCCTGGATACACTTGTTTCCATGGCAGCTGCCAACACTGCAGTGCAGGAAGTTGTTGATGCAGAAGTAGTCCATCAGAAAGAAGAGGTCAAACCGGTTGAAGAAGTCAAGAAAGAAGATCAGAAACCGGGTGCAGATTACTATATTCAGGTGATCAATGACCTGAATGATGACATTCCGGATGATGAGATCTCCACAAGTCTTTATGAGACGACAGCTCTGCTGAAACAGATCCAGTATTTTGAAGAAAAATTCCCGGACAGCCACAATAAGCTGGATAAACTTTATACGCATTATCTGCCGATCCTGACAAGGATCCTGAAGCAGTATACGCTGCTGCAGGTCGCGAAGACTGATCCCAGTTATGAGTCGACCTATACGGATCTGAAGAAAACGATCAATCTGATCAATCAGGCAATGCAGACGATCATATCCAGTATGACTGACAATGACTTTATTAATCTTTCTGCAGATATGTCAACTCTGGAAGCCGTGCTTCAGAAAGACGGCCTGACCGGAGACAGCGATATCAGCCAGGCACTGAGTGGGAAGAGGTGGTAACCGTGTCTAAAGAATCAGAAAAAGAACGTCTGATGCGGGAAATACTTTACAACAAATCCCGTAAAAAGTTTGATACAAACAGTGAGATCGAACTGACGACAGACGGTATTATCAATCATCAGAAATCTCCGAAAATGGCAGACGACATTATGAAGGCTGCTGATGATACTTTGAATGCGCTGAAGGATGTTCTGAAGCGTCAGCAGAAGGATCTTGATAGTCTTTCCAAAGTGGAACAGGTCGACCTGAAACCGAATATTGATGACATGAAGGCACTGCAGGAAGAGATCGCCAGAGACTACGGCATCAGTACTGCTGAGGTCAAGATTCCCGATATGCCTTCTGTTCAGGATACGCCTGTTGTGATCGAACCGGCTGACAGCGGTGCGCTGTTTGCAAGTGTACTGAAAGATCTGCAAGACAATATTGTCGGTCAGGATGATCAGCTCAAAGAAGTATGCAATTCATTCAGAAGACCGTATGTTATGGGCCAGAATCCCGGAAAGGCAAAGAATGTCATCCTTTTGACAGGACCCAACGGCTCCGGAAAGCATGCGATCATTGCCCAGATGGCAAAGAGCCTTTATCAGCGCAAAGTCTTTGCAAGCGATGAAGTATATACGATCGACCTGAGTCTGTATCAGTCAGGTTCCCAGGAACAGATCTTCCTGCAGGACCTTTACCGTGATCTGTCAGGCAAAGGATCCATCATCGTGTTTGAAAACTTCGAAGTCGGATTCCCGTCATTCCTTCGTATGATCGATTCTCTGGTATGCGATGGCAAGGTCGTGCTGAGCAGACGTTATGTTCTGAACAAAGGCATACTGGTTGAAAACCAGACTGGTCTTGTAAAAGAAGCTGTTGATTCCCTGAGTGCAGAAGGCAAATATCTTGTCTTCATGACGACCAAGGGAACATCCGCAGTCCAGGATGCATTCGGTGCTGATTTCCTGTACCACGTACTGGATACGATCAAACTGAAAGCACTGACTGAAGAAAACATCAGAGAAGTGATCGATCATAAGACAAGAGATCTGATCGAACGTTCCGGTACGAACCTGAAGATCGATGTCAGGATGACACAGGAACTGAAAGACTGGATCGTCGGGCATTATGACAAGACAAAAGGTGCCGATGCGATCACACAGATATTTGATAACTTCTATATCTGCCTCAGCCAGGAAGTCCTTGAAAAAGGTCTTGGTGCAGAGACAGTCGCTGAACTGGTCGTACATGATGATGTTGCATGTGCAAAGATCGTTGATGAATATGTATCACTGATCCGTACCAAGACAAGTGCAGAAGAAATCAAAGCAGTCAACGAAGAGCTTGATCAGATCGTCGGTCTTGAGATGGTCAAGGAATATATCCGTTCCCTGGAATCACACATCCAGATGCAGGAGCTCCGCAGACAGCAGGGTATGAAGGTCAGCGAGATCTCCAAGCATATGATCTTCACCGGCAATCCCGGTACAGGTAAGACAACGATCGCACGTCTGATCTCCAGATACATGAAGGCGATCGGCGCATTGAGCAGAGGCCAGCTTGTTGAAGTAACAAGAGCCGATCTGGTAGCACAGTATGTCGGACAGACAGCTCCGCTGACAATGTCCGTCATCAAGTCAGCAATCGGCGGTGTTCTCTTCATTGATGAAGCATATTCCCTGTACAGAGGAAAAGACGACTCCTTCGGTCTGGAATGCATCGATACGATCGTTAAGGCAATGGAAGACAACCGTGATGATCTGATCGTGATCCTGGCAGGATACAGCCGTGAAATGGCTACATTCCTGGAATCCAACAGCGGTCTGAAGTCCAGATTCCCGAATACGATCGAGTTCAAGGACTATACCGGAGAAGAACTGTTCAAGATTGCAAAGATCCAGGCAAAGTCCAAGGGATATGTGATCGCCGATGATGTAGAAGAAAAGCTGACAGACTACTTCAATGAAGTACAGTCGATCAACGCTGCTGAAGCAGGAAACGGCAGACTTGCAAGAAACGTTGTTGAGGATGCAATCCTCAGACAGTCACGCCGTCTTGTCCGCAATCCTGACAGCCAGATGGATGAACTGAAACTGGAGGACTTTGACTTCACGATCAAAGTATCACCTCCGAAAGCAGCCGGTCTGTTCTGATCAATTACAAGCTAT
>CAMOPG010000043.1:0-16121 GCA_946622165.1 uncultured Erysipelotrichaceae bacterium | reverse complement strand
CCTCCTCCCATCATGGAGTTGGTCAGAGTTGTGATCTGTGTCCCGTTGACGATGACTGTTCCGCCTGTCATCTGTCCGGCACCATCATAATCGAACGCAAACTGAGCAGTGATCTTGATATTTCCGCCGCTGATATAGAGATTCCCGTTGGAATCGATCGCATCTGTATCACCGCTGCCCATTTCAATGGTCAGATCACCGCCTGTGATCTCGATCGTCGGTGTATAGGAGCTTGACTTTCTTGATGCATTGATCCCGTCATCTGATGCTTTTACAGCGATCGTACCATCATTGATCTGCAGATAAGTTCCTTCTATGCCTTCACTTGCATTCACTGTGATCGTACCGCCATCGATCTGTACGATCGTTGTGCCGTGGATCCCGTCATCACCGCTTGTGATGTCCAGAGTCCCGCCGCAGATGTAAACATAACCGACTGTATCATCCTCATCATTTTCACTGTGAATACCGTCTTTATCTGTGACGATCGTAATATTGCCTCCGGCTACAGCCACTGAATCGTTTGCTTCAAGAGCATCTCCTGTGCATGTGATATTCAGTGTACTGCCTGTGATCTTCAGATCATCTTTGGAAGTGATGCCGTTGTCTGAAGATGAGATATTCAGTGTACCTGTTCCATTGATCACAATATCATCTTTAGAGAAGATAACAGCGTCCGTATTAGTCGTTCCGTCTGCTGCAAATGCACCTGTCACTTTCAGTGTACTGACAGAATCAGTGGTCGTTACAAACACCTTATCCGCAGACTTCACATAGATCGCAGGACTGTCCGTATTTGTAATGCTGACTGAATCAAGAACGATCTGGACCTTATCTTCAGAATCCGCCTCAACAATGATCGTACAGTTTTCTGCGGTTCCGGAAATCACATATACTCCTTCTGCAGTGATCGTAATATCTGAATTGTCAGAAACCGTATAGTTTACTGCAGAAGACAGATCCGCTGTCTGTTCCAGATCACGATCTGTGAAAATGTCATCTGCTGACATCATGCCCGCTGCCGAAACATTGACCGCAGTATTTTCTGTCTGACTGCTGTTCTTTGAAACTGCAGCTGTATCAGCCGTTTCAGCCGCTGCTGTTTCAGTACTCTTAACTGATGTATTTTCCTCTGCCTGAGCAGTGCCTACTGATGAACATCCTGCCATCAGAACTACCGCTAAACCGGCAAACAGTTTTTCCATATTTCTTCTATTCATGGTGTCCCTCCTGTAAACCTGTTTCTGTTTACAGTTATCAGAATACTCAGTCAATGTGAACTTTTCTGAAACAAATCGTGTCGGATTGTTGAGTATTATTCAAAAACAGCATGATAGGCTTTGATCTTTTCCGCCCGAAACCAGATATGATTTATCATCATGCCGCAAAAATAAAAAAGAAGATTCTCCGGTTATGCCCATAACAACCATTTTTATGCTAGTATACAGGCATTACAGGAGGCCAACAATGAAACTGCTGGAACAAAAAATCATTGAAGATGGCAGAGTTCTGCCGGGAGATGTGCTGAAAATTGATAATTTTCTGAATCATCAGATCGACGTCAAACTGATGGATCAGATCGGAGATGAATTTTACAGATTATTTAAAGATACCGCACCGACCCGTATTATGACGATCGAAGCAAGCGGCATTGCGATCGCAATGTCTACTTCCAGGAGTTTCGGATATCTGCCGATCGTCTTTGCAAAGAAGACCGCTGCGTCAAACATGTCGGCAGACGTCTATCAGGCAAAAGAACATTCCTATACCAGAAATGCTGATTATACCGTCCATGTAGCCAAAAACTACCTGCAGAAAGATGACCGGGTTCTGATTCTGGATGATTTCCTGGCAAACGGAGAAGCGATGAAAGCCCTCATCAGTATCTGTGAACAGGCCGGAGCAGAAGTTGTAGGATGCGGAGCTGTTGTCGCCAAAACATACCAGCCCGGAGAGAAGACACTGAAAGAAAAGGGGTATAAAGTAGAAGTACTGGCCCGCGTCAAATCCATGTCGGACGACGGAAAAATTGAATTTGAGGACTGAATCCTGCACAGCGCAGGATTTTTTCATGCATAATTCAATGATCATCTGCCTGACCGTTTCGGATAAATAGGTCTATAATACATGCATGAACACTCATATGATTCACAGACTGATCGTCCTGTTATTCTCATATCTGCTGGGCTGTATCCTCACAGGCGAGATCGTTTCACATGCCTTTGCCCACAAACCCGCTTCAGAACTGGGCGGATCGGGCAATCCCGGTATGGCGAACATCACATCGCATCTAGGTATCGTACCCGGCCTGATCGTTTTGTTCGGAGACCTTCTGAAATGCGGACTGGCAATGCTGGCGGCATATAAACTGTTCCCCGAAGAAGGACGGATCATATTGTTTTATGCTGGACTCGGAGCTTCATTCGGGCATTGCCTGCCATTCTGGCACCAGTTCAAAGGCGGAAAAGCCGTAGCCACATCATCTCTTGCACTGTTTGTATTCTCACCGACATGGGGACTTCTGTCTCTGGCAGCCGGTCTGATCATCACTCTGATTTCAGGATACTTTTCTCTCGGAGGCGTCAGCATTCCGTTCTTCTTCCTGTTTCCTGCATATTTCATATACGGGAAGGAATGCTTTATCCTGACAGTGATCCTTTTCCTGCTTTGTTTCTTCCGGCATTATCCATATGGAAAAAACTTCCCTGCAGGTGCAGGGAAGAAAACATATCTTCTCAAGATCATCGCTCAGAAACTGAAGAAATGATCAGGATCCGAGTTCATTCCATAATGTAAAGCCCAGGATCAATAATCCGCCAAGGATCTGAACTGTACTGATCGGTTCAGACAATATCAATACAGAGATCATAACTGCCGTCAGGGGATCCAGATAACTGAGGATCGCTGTCTTCTGACCCGGCAGTTCTTTTAATGCAGAAAAATACAAACAATATGTAATGCCTGTATGAACGATACCGACAGTCAGCAGGCACAGCCAGCCGGCAGTATCCATCCCGGAAAAACTGATCCCTCCGGTCATCATCACATACGGAAACACAACGATCATCGCCGCAAAAAACTGCAGAAATGTCCTGTGAATGCCGCTTACATCCCGGATCATCTTATTCATCATAATGACAAACGCATACAGACATGCAGCACCGAGCCCATAAAGAATTCCGGTCAGATGGGAACTGCCAGAACTCATATCGCCCGTTCCTGTGATCAGAACGATACCCAAAGTAGACATGATGAAACAGATCCATTGCCTGACTGACATCTTTTCATGAAATACGATCGGACATAATACAGTCACGATCACAGGCGCGAAATAATAGCTTAAGGTTGCAGCGGAAACAGTCGTATACCTGTATGCTTCAAACAGCAGTATCCAATTGAAGCCCATTGCGGCGCCTGACAGCAGAAGCAGCGGAAGCTGTTTCCGGATATGCCGGAATCCTTCCAGATCCCTTGTCATAACAAGATACATGCCGATCAGCACAACAGCGAGCACCGCACGAAACAATGCGATCTCTCCGGAAGACATCGGGATCCTGCGTACGAAAAGACTGATCGTACCGAATACGATCACCGCAGCAGTCAGCTTCATTTCGGCTGTAGCTTTCATATGTGTCATCATATCCTATTCATCGCAAAAAGAACACGATTTCACTCTGAAACAGACTGCCGGTCCGGAAACAGCCGAATCGCATTTTCATGGTTTTTCATTCATTTCTCTTCAAGGCCTAGGCACAGGACCCTTCAGCGGATGGGGAAGATACAGTTCTTCCAGATACCGGATATCCTCTTCTTCCAGCACAAGATCAACAGATCTGACCGCTTCATCAAAATGCGCGATCTTTGTTGCCCCGACGATCGGGGAAGCACCCTTGGAAAGCAGCCACGCAAGTGCGATCTCGCTCATGGAAACATGATATTTCATAGCTGTCTCACAGACCCGCTCTATGATCTTCTGATCATTCTCCATTGCATGGTCATATCTTCTGCGGATCGTCTGATCACTCTGAGAACGCAGCGAATCAGAAGTCCATCCGGTATGTGCCAGATGACCGCCTGCCAGAGGTGAATAAGGAATCAGTGAAACATGATACTGACTGCATACAGGAATCATTTCCCTTTCATCTTCACGATAAAGCAGATTGTAATGGTTCTGCATCGCAGAGAACATCGTCCATCCGTTCTGCATTGCACAGATCTGCATGTTATGGAACTGGTAGGCATACATAGAAGAAGCACCAAGTGCCCTGACCTTCCCTGCTTTGACAAGAGAGTCCAATGTTTCCAGAGTTTCTTCGATCGGCGTATCATAGTCAAACCGATGGATCTGATAAAGATCAAGATAATCCGTGCCCAGTCTCTCAAGCGTTCCGTCAATTTCCCTCAGAATGGCAGTTCTGCTGAGTTTTCCCTCATTGAAATATACCTTAGACGCAAGCACCACCTGATCTCTGGAGACACCCAGACGCTTCAAAGCTTTCCCGATATATTCCTCACTTGTTCCCCCGCTGTACTGATTGGCGGTATCAATGAAATTGATGCCAAGATCCAAAGCATGAGCGATCATTTCCTCTGTTTCTTTTTCTTCCAGTGTCCACTGATAATAATCATCGGACCGTTTTCCGAAAGACATGCCTCCTAAACAGATATCAGAGATCCGGATGCCGGTACTGCCTATTTCTTTATATTTCATATGATGAACCCCCGAACAAAATGCAAGACTACATATATAGTAACACTGATTCCGGCACAGCCCGGCTGCTTTCAGTCGGATCTGCCGCAAAATGCACGCATGATAAAAGGAGCTGTATCGCACCGGTAGTCCCGGAGATCAACAGCTCCCTAAAATGAATACTATTTATTTAACTTCAGCAATGCCGAGTTCTCTGCCTCTGTTGAAATTACGTGCATTTTCCATTGTGGTTGCCGCAATTGCCTGCAGAGCTTCTCTTGTGAAGAATGCCTGATGTGAAGTCAGTACAACGTTCGGGAACATTGTCAGTCTTGCTGTAATATCTGTTTCCAGATAATCGTCGGAATGATCTGTATAAACGTTGGAATCTTCGCCTTCGTAAACATCAAGCGCAACAGCATGGAACTTACGTGCCTTCAGTGCTTCGATCAAAGCTTCAGCATCGATCAGTCCGCCGCGTGCAGTATTGACCAGCATTACATTATCTTTCATCAGCGCGATCGTATCTTTGTTGATCATATGATATGTTCCGCCTTCACCCATGATCAGCGGTGCATGGAGGGAGATCAGATCTGATTTACGCAGCAGTTCTTCCTTGGAAACATATGTCAGGAGACCTTCATCAACAAGCTTCTGGTTCGGATATGCATCCCAGCCGATAACTGTCATGCCATAACCCTTGCAGATACGTGCGAAGCACTGACCGATTCTTCCTGTACCGAGGATACCTGCTGTCTTATTGTGCAGGTCAAGTCCGAGCAGTCCGCTCAGTGCAAAGTTATTGTCATTGACTTTGTTGTATGCCTTGCAGAGTCTGCGGTTCGCAGCCTGAATGATCGACATTGCATGTTCAGCAACAGCATAAGGAGAATATGCCGGTACACGAAGAACTGTGATTCCGCATTCTTTCGCAGCTGCGATATCAACATTGTTGAATCCTGCGCAGCGCAGAAGGATCAATCTTACGCCGCCCTCACGAAGTTCTTCGACAACACTTCTCGGGCATTCGTCATTGACGAAAATGCATACAGCATCATATCCATGTGCCAGATTAGCTGTTTCAGGTGTCAGTCTGGTTGTAAAGTAATGGATATCGCAGTTATATGCCGTAGGACCCTTATCCTTAGCCAATTCACTGAAGAAGATCCTATCGTAATCCTTTGTTCCGAAGAAAGCAACACGCAGCGGTTTTGCAGTATGTTCTTCCGCCTTATGACGCAGATCATGCATAACCTTTTCAACTGCTTCTTCTTCATCCGGTCCTTCGATGGTTACTGTCAGTTCAGCACCTTCTTTTGCACCAAGCGCAAGCAGCTGGAGAACATTGTTGCCGGAAGCTGTTTTCCCGTTATAAGTGAATGTAACTGCTGACTGCAGCTGTACGCAGGTCTGGGAAATCGTAACAGCAGGACGTGCATGCAATCCTTCAGGATCGGTCAATACGTAAGTAAAAGATTTCATTATTTTTCTCCTTCTTCATTAAGTCATGATAGATAACACACTTGATCCTATCATTATTTAACTGATTATATTGTAAATCATTTGAAACACTACTTATACCCAAACATTCGTTAATAAAGTATTTTTCATGCAATATACTGCGGTTTTTTACATTTTCCTGATAATATCCGCATATGCATATCCGGAATCTTTTATGATCCTTTTCTTTGTCTCATAATCAACATAGATCAGTCCGAACCTCGGAGCATAGCCTTCTGCCCATTCAAAATTATCTGTAAGCGACCAGTACTGGTACCCGAGTACCGGTATTCCCTCCTGTACAGCACGGCTGACTCCATCCAGATATTCTCTGATATAACCGATCCTTTTTTCATCATGGACACTGCCATCTTCAGAAACGCGGTCATCCAATGAGATCCCGTTTTCCGTTATCAGCAGCGGAAGGTGATATCTTTGATAATAAAATCTGAGCACCCAGTACAAACCGCGTCCATCAATTGCCCAGCCCAGACTGGATCGTCTGTCTTCCGGTACCGCAGTTCCTTTTCTCAGCCATGGCGCATAAAAATTGATCCCGATAAAATCAAAATCACACCTGATGTCCGCCATATCTTTTTGAAAGGAACGGAACAGCCCGTAAATTGAAGCAGGCTTTCCAAGCACAGCCGGATCAGACCACCATCTGTTCGATGTTGTGCCGACTCTAGAATAAAAGCTTTCCCGATATGCCTGCTCAATATCCTGAGCCTGTTCACTGAGCGGTATATATGCACCGGCTGACACAGCACTGCCGATCATCGGTTTCCTGACAGCGTGCATGCGTATCGTTCTGACGCCTGCAGCCTGCGCTTTCAGGACATTTCTTGTCAGCCTGTTCAGATTGAACACATTCTTCTGAAACGGAGCATGGATCCCGTTCAGATAACCGTTCCAGACAAAACAATGTATCTCATTCATCACCATCCACCAGGCGGTACGATCAGACAGTTTATCAACGACCGCTTTCACATATTCCTGAAACAGCGGAATGATCGCTTCTGCAAGCCATCCGCCCTTCTTGTCAGCCCAGACAGGCAGATCCCAATGATACAGCGTAACCATCGGTTCAATGCCTGCACTCAAAAGCTCATCCACAAGATCAGAATAGAACTGCAGGCCTTTTTCGTTAATGACTCCTTCTTCCGGCATCACCCTCGGCCAGCTGACAGAAAAACGATATGATTTCAGTCCCATCTGCTTCATCAAAGCAGCATCTTCCCTGAAATGATGATAATGATCACATCCATCATGACATGAATCACCGTTCCTGATCTTTTCAGCCGGAGCAATATCCCATATGCTCAGACCTTTCCCGTCCGCATCAAAAGCTCCCTCGATCTGGGCTGCAGACGAGGCTGCTCCCCAAAGAAAGTTTTCATCAAATACTTTTTTCATCATTTCCATTCTAACAAAAAGATCAGCTGTTCAGGCTGACCTTTGAATCATTTATAATCAAATCCGCTTTCCTCATTGAGCGGCTGTTCCAGCAATTCCGGATGCGCAAATATATGCTTGATCAGTTTCAGGCTTTTCGCAAAGTAGAAACCATCACCGATGCGCTCGTCCAGAGTTGCCCCGATGTCGACCACATCTCTGATCTCTTTATGGCCGTCATCCATCAGGATCTCTTCTTTATGCAGCGTTCCGATCGTGACCATAATGGAATTGGTGCCATAGTTGTTCAGATGATGGTAAACGGAAGGACATTTGATACTGCCGAGATTTGACACAAGGATCGTTGTATAATTCGGGTCTCCGTCTGTAAGGAAATCCGGATTGATTCCCCAGTAGTCAAGGACTCTGACAGTCCAGACAATAAACATCAGCAAGAGTCTTGGAAGTTTGGCCAGCTTAGCCATCAGTTCGTCAATACTGCCGGCAGTCACTCCCTCTGTTTTTCTTGACTCTTTGACATCACCGACGATCTTTCTGGATATTTCATTGATCGTATCCGTATCTTTCGGAACAAGCACCATCAGAGCCTCATCCGCGCCGTCTGTGAACCGCTTTTTCGCCACAAAACTAAGACTGATGTCATAGCGCTGATAGATCCTTCCGCCCTGAATGAACCGGTTCATGATCGGACGTTCACGGACCATTCTTGCCAATGCCGTGATCACGCAGTGGAAGATCGTTGTTTTATAGTCAATATCCCCGCTGTTTTTTTCTTCCAGATATCTGACCAGCTCTGTTGCATCGATCGTTTCATGAAGAAAGACCTCATTGTCAGCACGATTCGGCATCAGCAGTGACATGATCATCTGCAGTCCATGACCGTCTCTGACCAGTGCACCATCCTTGCGGTCACCGAATCTTCGTTTTACTTCTTTTCCCGGCATACCGATCAGCTTTCCGCGGCTTCCGCATTTGCTTCTTCTTCCAGGACTCTGAAAGCAACCTTGCCGACAAGCGTCTTAGGCAGAGAGTCGCGGAATTCAATTTCTTTCGGAATTGCATACCCGGCAGTATGCTTTTTCAGAGCATCAAAGATCTTCTGTTTGACCTCTTCGCTCTTTTCAACATTGTCTCTCAGAACGACAAACGCCTTAACTCGCTGTCCGCGGCGTACATCCTTCACACCGATCACACAGCTGTATGAAACTTCAGGAACGCTGTCGATAACATTTTCAACCTGTCCCGGATAAACGTTATATCCGTTCGTGATGATCATTCTCTTGATCCTCTGCTTGAAGAAGACATATCCGTCTTCATCCATGTATCCAAGATCCCCGGTATACAGCCATGTTCTTCCATCAGCCATTTTACGCAGCGTTTTGTTCGTTTCCTCAGGATTATCAAGATATCCCAGCATGACAGTCGGTCCTGTCAGGATGATCTCTCCGTCATGCCCCGGTTCCTGTACATCATCTGTTCCCGGCTTTACGATCGCATAAGATGTATCAGGGAACGGAAGACCGATCGACCCCGGTTTATATACATCCTTCGGTGTCAGACAGGAAGCAGTAACGCATTCTGTCAGACCATATCCTTCACGTACCTGAATGGAAGCTCCATGTTCCTTCAGGAAATCATCGACTTTCTTCTTCAGTTCGATCGTCAATGAATCTCCTCCGCAGAACATACCCATCAGGAAATCAAGTTTTGCTTTTTCCAGCTGCGGCATATGCAGCAGTGCTTCAAATATCGTCGGAACTCCTGCGATGAAATTCGGACGCTTTTTCACGAGCATATCTGCATAAGTCTTGATATTGAAATTAGGCATCAGGATGCAGCACAGACCATGAACGATGCAGGTGTGAATATTGACACCAAGTCCGAAGCCATGGAACATCGGCATGCAGCTAAGCATTTTCAGACCGGGTCCGAATTCACATCCGAGTACACTTCTGCACTGGATCGCCAATGCATTCATATTCAGATCCGTCAGGCAGATCCCTTTTGGCGTACCGCTGGTTCCTCCCGAATAAAGAATCACAGAGGTTCTCTTCGGATCATACTTCACTTCCGGCAGATTCATGTTTGCATAAGTCTGCTTCAGAAGCCTGCTCCAGAGAACAGCATGATCGCTGTTGGGATACTTCAGGAATTTTCTTCCGCTTGTCAGGGCATACGGTGCTTTCAGGAAAACAGGAAGCTCATCCTGAATGCGTGCTGTCAATACAGTTACCGGATGATCCACTTCTGCCAAAGCTGCTTCCACTTTCTCAGTAAACATATCCAGCGTCAGGATCGCCTTGGATTTGGAAATATTCAGGTAAAAACTGATCTCTTTCTGAGCTGACAGCGGATGGATCATATTCGCTATGGCTCCGATCCTGTCTACTGCATAGAAGCAGTCCAAAGCCTGCGGTACATTCGGCATGCAGATCGTGACTGCATCACCGGGATGAATACCAATATGGATCAATGCTCTAGCGGCTGCATTGATCTTTTTTCCGAATTCGGAATATGTTGTTTTCTTGTTGTAGAACTCATATGCAGGTGCATCAGGGTACTGACGCACAATATCTTCCACCATTTGATACATCGTTTTCGGCGGATAAAAAAGCTGTGTTTCTTCTGTCATAAACTACCCCCCTTCAGAACACACGAATTAATATTATCACAATCGTGCAAATGCATAATGCATTTTTTACTTTCGCATCCATCCGTATCAATTTCTACAATCTCAGCTGAATGTATATTTAACGGGAATATTTACGCATGTTAATATCCTTTTTCTGAAATCTTCATTTTATTCATATCATCAAAAAAGGTGGAATGATTCCACCTTTTGCATGATGTATCGTATCGTCTGATGTTATCCGGCGATCTGTGCCTGAACAGCTGTAATTGCGATAACGCCTACGATGTCTTCCCAGAAGCATCCTCTGGAGAGGTCATTTACAGGCTTAGCAATACCCTGCAGCATCGGTCCGTAAGCTTCAGCCTTGGCAAGACGCTGTACAAGTTTGTATGCACTGTTTCCGCAGTCGAGGTTCGGGAATACCAGCACGTTTGCCTGACCGGCAACAGGAGAGCCCGGAGCCTTGGAAGCTGCTACACTCGGAACGATTGCAGCATCGACCTGAAGTTCACCATCGCATACAAGATCCGGATACTGAGCATGTGCTGCTTCAACTGCAGCAACGACCTTATCAACCAGTGCATGCTTTGCGCTTCCCTTTGAAGAATGGGAAATGAATGCAACCTTAGCTTCTCCGCCGACAAGCTGTGTATAGCTCTTAGCGGAATCAGCAGCGATAGCAGCGAGCTGATCGCTGTCAGGATCCTGGTTCAGTCCGCAGTCAGCGAATACGAATGTACCGTTATTGCCGAATTCGCAGTTCGGAACATCCATAACGAAGAATGCTGAAACAAGTTTTGCACCAGGAGCTGTCTTCAGGATCTGAAGTGCAGGACGCAGTGTATTGGCTGTTGAATGGCATGCACCGGAAACAAGTCCGTCAGCATCGCCCATCTTTACCATCATGACACCGAATGTTGTACGGTCTGACAGCAGTGCCTGGCGAGCCAGTTCTTCAGTCATACCCTTCTTCTTACGAAGTTCTGTCAATGTTGCTACATATTCATCAAGCTTAGCGCATGTTTCCGGATTAACGATGGAAGCGCCGGAAATATCTACGCCGTATTTTTCCGCATCAGCCTTGACTGTATTTTCATCACCAATCAGGATGATGTCTGCCAGTTTTTCTTCAAGTGCTTTCGCTGCTGCTCTGATTGTTCTTTCGTCTTCTGATTCAGGAAGAACAATACGTTTTGTACTGCTTCTTGCTTTTTCTTTAATAATGTCAATAAATGCCATGAGATCGATATCCTCCTATGATCTATACTAAAATTTTAGTATTCATTGATGCTTAAATCAAACGTATTTTCTGCAAACCTTTGTATTATTGCCGGTATCATGAACACATATCGTACAGCCGGCATATTCGTCAGGAATCGTTCAATTAATATGCTTGACCGTGCATTTTCCTGATGTCTCCGGCAGATCTTTCAGTTTTTTTCGTGTGTCTCAGACTTCTTCCTTCATGCTGTGTTCCAGCGCATCTGTGATCTTATCAACTACAAATGTTGCCGCTTCCTGTACTTCCTTCGGTGCATACGGGAATGTATAAGACACATCGCTTGCAAGCAGCAGAGGCATATCATTGATGGAATCGCCGATACCATAAAGGCGTATACCGTCATACTTATCCGCATAGAACTTTTTCAGGCGCTCTACACCGATACCCTTAGTGCAGCCCTTCGGCGCAATGTCCACTTCCACGACATTCTGGAAAGCATTCACATGCTCACCATACATTTCATTGATCTTCTTAGCCAAAGCTGCAGCTTCTTCATAGCTGTGGCAATGAACACCAAGCTGATGCACAAGGCCTTCCATTGCATCTTTCATTCCGGTGATCACATGATATTCACCAGGATAATCCATTTCTTCAAATACATTAATGATACCGTTGATATCAATTGAAATCCGATGTTCACTGACAGATACCGGATTAACCGTATGACAGATCTGATCAACGATATCCCTGTCAATGCCGCGGCGATAGATCTCATTCAGATTGCCATCAACAATGTTCGCACCGGTACTTGTGATGTAAAAATCCGGTTTGATCAGTCCGGTGATAAACGGTGTCAGACCGCCGACCTGTCTGCCCGTGCAGAGACCGAACAGATTTCCTGCAGCCTGATATTCCCTGATCTTTTCGACATTTTCAGGAGGCAGTTTCACATCTGCCTGATAAAAATACAGTGTTCCGTCAAAATCACTAGCAAATACTTTTTTCATATGATAATTACTCCGATCCTTTGATACCATCGTATCATGAATCGGATGCTGCAAGGAATATCTTCTTCCTACATCCAGCGTTTCTTTTTAAACCAGTACAAAAGGAATACAACGATCAGTACGCTGACAAGGATCACAACCGGATATCCATAGACCGATCTCAGTTCAGGCATATAAATAAAGTTCATGCCGTACCATCCGACGATCAGTGTCAGCGGCATAAAGATCGTTGTGATGACTGTCAGAAGCGTTACGATCTTGTTCTGACGGATACTCAGCTGTTCACTGACAAGATCCCTCAGCTGGACGATAAATTCTCTCAGCTGGATCACAGTATCCTGCAGACGTTCAACACGCTCTGTAAACAATCTGAAATACCGGAGATTTTCGTCATAGAAAAACTCGTTCTCATTTTCTTCCAGTTCTTTGCCAAGATCTATCAGATGTTCATAGTGTTTCTGAAGATCCAGCAGCTCATAACGGATATCATTCAGCTGGATCGGATATTCTTCTATATCACCTGACATGATCCCGTTTTCAATCACGCTCAGTTCTTCCTCAAGATTCTCCAGCAGGGACATGTCATTCTTGATCGTTTCTTCCAGAAAATCATAAAGAAGGCGTTCCAGGGAAGGAAGCTTCCATTTTTTTGTTGCTTGTATATCAGTGATCACAGTTTCCGCATAATCATCCTCACCAACAAATACGATCCCGCGTTCATCCAGTGCAAAGGCAAGCTTTTTCTTCTGGCCGGTATAGTTATCGTGGTCGGGAATATTGAATGTACCGGTCAATGAATCATAGTTCACGACAGCTTTGGTATCACGGATCAGTTTCAGATCCATCTCAATATCAATTCCCATATGGAATATATCAGCTGTGCTGCGATACTCATCAGGCGTTACGATCGCACAATACTGAAATTCACCTTTTTTGATATCATCGATCGTACACTCCGTCAAAGTCTCTTTTATCAGATAACATTTCATAAGTATCTCCGTTTTTTAGATATATTATATGCATCCTGACATAAAAACAACTTTTGCATAGAGCAATCAGCAGTGCCGGTCATGATTCAGCTGCTCAGGCTGATGCCTGTTCTGAAGACAGTTTTCGAACGAAGCAGTATTACAGCACTGTCCGTCTTTTTGAGTTACAATTATCAGCAAGCACATCAAAGAATTCAGACACGAAATAACGCATACGATACAAAAGCTGACAAAACAAAGGAAAGAAGAGGTATTGGCCAACATGAAAGTAGTACTGATCAACGGCAGCAGAAATGAAAAAGGATGCACATTTACAGCATTGAGCGAGATCTCAGAAACACTGAACGCACATGGAATCGACACAGAACTGTACTTCACAGGTCTTGATCCGGTAAACGGAAATATCGATCAGCTTGTAGACACAGTCGGCGAAGCGATGAAAGAGGCAGACGGCCTGATCGTCGGTTCACCGGTCTACTATGCCTCACCATCAGGTGAAGTACTTGCCTTCCTGGACAGGCTCTTTATGAAATACGGCAGGCACATGAAGCACAAACCTGCAGCTGCGGTCGTATCCGCAAGAAGAGCAGGTACAACCGCATCATTTGATGTCCTGAACAAATACTTCACCATCAATGAAATGCCTGTCGTTTCTTCCAGATACTGGAATATGGTGCACGGCTATACACCTGATGATGTCAGACAGGATGAAGAAGGACTGCTGATCATGCGTGTTCTTGCGGACAATATGGCGTGGCTGCTGAAATGCATAGAAGCAGGAAGAGCTGCAGGCATCGATGTCCCTGCACAGCGTGAACGCGTTGTGACAAACTTCATCAAACGCTGAGTATTCAGAACACAGTCATTTACCGGGTATGGATCTTATAACAGCATCAGATCCATACCTTTTTCATATGCATCGTCCAGGCATAGAAAAACTCCTGTAAGTTTTGTGTGATCATACAGGAGTTTGTACGGTTTCAGCAGTTTTGCCGATATAACAGTGCAGCAGACAGATGATTATGCTGCATCGATCTTGATCAGATTTGTATTGCCGGACTGACCGTTTGTAATACCGCCGGTAATAACGATCCTGTCACCCGGCTTCAGATCCAGTGCAGCAATCGCTTCTTTTCTGGCGCTGAAGAACAGTACTTCCGTTGACGGGAACGATTCACAAAGTCTCGGCGTAACACCCCATGAAAGTGCCAGCTTCCGCCATGCCTTCTCACTGGTCGTCAAACCTATGATATCGACCGGTGCACGGAATCTGGAAACCAGACGTGCAGTCAGACTGGATAATGTACATGCAACGATTGCTTTCGCCTTGATATCGATCGCCATACCGCATGTAGCATGGGAGATCGCATCTACGTCATTGCTGATCATGAACTCACTGTCATGGAAACGCTTCTCATAGTTGATGCTGTTTTCTGTTTCAACAGCAATTTTAGCCATAGCTTCTACAGCCTGGACAGGATACAGACCTGCTGCTGTTTCTCCCGACAGCATGATCGCACTGGAACCATCATATACCGCATTGGCAACGTCAGATACTTCTGCACGTGTCGGTCTGGGTTTCTGGATCATAGACTCAAGCATTTCCGTAGCTGTAATAGCACGTTTGCCGAGCATTCTGCACTTTGCAATCAGGTCTTTCTGAATGTGAGGCAGCTGCTCAAACGGAATTTCAACGCCCAGATCGCCTCTGGCAACCATGATTCCGTCGCAGGCTTCACAGATCTCATCGATATGGTCAACACCGGACTGATTCTCGATCTTTGCAATCAGATCAATATCAGACGCATTGTGTTCATCAAGAACTCTCTGAACATCCAGCAGATCCTGCTTCACTGAAACAAAAGAACATGCAATAAAGTCAACACCGTTCTCAATACCGAAGATGATGTCTTTTTCATCCTGTTCAGATAAGTATTTCTGGTGCAGATGCTTTCCGGGGAAACTCATGGACTTCCTGTCGCTGATCACTCCGCCGGAAACGACCTCGGTCAGGATCTCTGTTCCGTTGATCTCCTTAACGCAGAAATTCAGAAGTCCGTTATTGACCAGGATCGTATCACCCGGTTCAAGTTCTTTTGCCAGATCCGCATAGCTGACGGAAGCTCTATGTTCATTACCTACGATCTGCTCTGTCGTAAAAGTGAACTCAGCTCCTTCAGTCACTTCAGCCTTTCCGTTTTCAAACGTTCCGACTCTGAACTCAGGACCCTTTGTATCAAGCAGGATCGCGATCGGAAGATTCAGTTCTTCTCTGACTTTCTTGATCCTGTCGATCTTCACCTGATGTTCTGCATGTGTACCGTGTGAAAAGTTCAGTCTGGCAACATTCATGCCGGCAAGGCACAGTTTTTTGAGTGTTTCTTCTGAATCACTTGCAGGTCCGATCGTACATATAATTTTCGTTTTTCTCATTCGTAATTACCTCTCTATTTATCAATATAGGCTGTTGTTATGGTTAAGCCGGTCATTGCCGGCCGTTGGTACAATAGCATTTTTTCCATATAAATTCCATAGAATTATTCAACGAATGTTTTCCTGTTTAAGCACATTTCCCAATAGAATCCAATACAAATACTGCCGCAGAAATGAACGCAAATATAAATTGCTAAATGTAATTTATATTTGACATTTAGTAATATAAAAA
>CAMOPG010000042.1:0-16128 GCA_946622165.1 uncultured Erysipelotrichaceae bacterium | reverse complement strand
CACAGAAAAAGGATACGGATGTGAATTTCCGTATCCTTTATGCATAAATTAGTGATGATCGTATTCAATGACTTCGCCGGTCCATGA
The DNA here is from genome assembly GCA_946622165.1 of uncultured Erysipelotrichaceae bacterium. Lineage (GTDB taxonomy): Bacteria > Bacillota_I > Bacilli_A > Erysipelotrichales > Erysipelotrichaceae > Bulleidia. The sequence goes on along the minus strand of CAMOPG010000042.1, from coordinate 16,041 downwards.
TTTCCGCAGGATCTCCTGCATATCCGCTACCATCGGTACACGCGGGTTGGCAGGGGAGCACTGGTCTTCATATGCGAGATAGGAGAGTTTTTCTGCAGCAGCCATCCAGTCTTCTTCGTTCAGATAAGGAATGCTGTTGAAACGCATCGGAATACCGCAGTCTTCACCGAGCTGCCATACAGCATGAGCGAATAATTCAACACCCTCTTCCACGGAATTGACAGGAAGACCGAGTGCTTTTGCAAGCTGGGCATAACGCTCATCAGCTCTGTAGTAATTGTACTTCGGCCATACGCCCGGTTTCTCCGGCTTCGTACCGTTGTAGCGGATCGTATACGGCAGAAGGATCGCGTTTGCCTGTCCGTGCGGAACACCGAATTCTGCACCGATCTTATGCGCCATGGAATGGTTCATGCCAAGGAATGCGTTAGCGAATGCCATTCCTGCGATAGCGGAAGCGTTATGCATCTTTTCACGTGCTTCCGGATCATTCGGCCCGTTATGGACAGCTCTTGGCAGATAGTCAAATACCATCTGGACTGCCTTCAGCGCAAGCGCGTCGGTAAAGTCTGAAGCCAGTACGGAAACATATGCTTCTACAGCGTGGGTCAGTACATCCATGCCTGTATTAGCCGTAACGGTTTTCGGCAGGTTCATGGTAAGCGCCGGATCGATGATCGCGACAGTAGGTGTCAGTGAGTAGTCGGTCAGCGGGTATTTGACATGTGTCTCCTTATCGGTGATGACAGCGAATGGAGTCACTTCGGAACCTGTTCCTGATGTTGTCGGAATGCATACAAGACTGGCCTTTTTGCCAAGCTCAGGATAGCGGAATGCACGCTTGCGGATATCCATGAACTTCTGCTTCAGATCATCGAAATTCACTTCCGGGTGCTCGTAGAACAGCCACATGCCCTTTGCGGCATCCATGACGGAACCTCCGCCGATCGCGATGATGGTATCCGGCTCAAATGCCTGCATCAATGTGAGTCCCTTGCGGACTGTCTGGATTGAAGGGTCCGGCTCAACATCACAGAAGAGCTCATATGTAACCTTACCGCGTCCGCGGGAGAAACGGCTTTCCAGCTGATCTGTAACTCTTGTGACAAACCCGAGTCTGACCATGGACTGGTCGGCTACGATGAATACCTTGGACATCTCACGCATATCATGGAGGTATTCAATTGAGTTTCTCTCTATATAGATCTTGGAAGGGATCTTGAACCACTGCATATTATTTCTCCTCTGTCCCACTTTCTTGATGTTCAGCAGATCGACTGTGCTGACGTTTCCGGAAACACTGTTGTGACCGTAGGATCCGCATCCCAATGTCAGGGAAGGGATCAGGGAGTTATAAATATTTCCGATGCCTCCGAATGTGGAAGGGGAGTTCCAAAGGATACGGCATGCCTTGATGCGCTTGCCGAATTCTTCTACAAGACTCTTGTTTGAAGTGTGGATCGCTGCACTGTGTCCGATTCCGTTGAACATGACCATGGCTTCTGCCTTGTCCAGACCGTCCTCTACACTCTCTGCCTTCAGCATTGCCAGAACAGGTGACAGTTTCTCTCTGGTCAGCGGTTCGTTCGGACCGACCTCACTGCACTCCACCATCAGGATGCTTGTCTTCGGATCGACTTCGAAGCCGGCCTGCTGAGCGATCCAGTATGCGCTCTTGCCGGCAACAGTTCCGTTCAGCTTCGCGTTTTCACATCCTTCCGAGAAGGATTTGTATCCGAACATGAAGAGCTCCAGCTTTTCCTTTTCCTCCGCCGTGCAGAAATGAACATTGTAATGAAGGAATTCTTCTTTCACGAGAGAATAGATCTCTTTATCAGCGATTACAGCCTGCTCGGAAGCACAGACCATACCGTTGTCGAATGCCTTGGACATTGCGATGTCGTTGACTGCCTGACGGATGTTTGCTGTTGTTTCAATGTATGCGGGAACGTTTCCTGCGCCTACGCCGAGAGCCGGTTTGCCGCAGGAATAAGCAGCCCTGACCATTGCATTGCCGCCGGTCGCAAGGATCGTGGAAACACCGGGATGATTCATCAGAGCACTGGTGGCTTCCATGGAAGGATGTTCGATCCACTGAATGCAGTTCTCCGGAGCACCGGCCGCAACAGCAGCCTCATACACGATTTTAGCGGCAGCAGCGGAAGAATTTTGTGCATTCGGATGGAATGCAAAGATGATCGGATTCCTGGTCTTCAGGCAGATCAGCGATTTGAAGATCGCAGTAGATGTCGGATTGGTGACAGGGGTAATACCTGCAACGACACCGACCGGTTCCGCAACATAGATCAGTCCCTGGACTTCATCTTCATCAATGATGCCGACAGTCTTCTGGTGGCGCATATGATTGACAACATATTCGCAGGCAAACAGGTTCTTTGTGGCTTTGTCTTCAAAGACTCCTCTTCCTGTTTCCTGTACTGCCAGCTTTGCCAGCTCTCCATGCTTATCAAGTGCGGCAACCGAACACTTTGCCACGATATAATCGATCTTTTCCTGGTCAAAGGAAGCATACTCTTCCAGTGCTTTCAGGGCTTTGCGGACTTTGTCGTTTACTTCATCTGTCTGTGCGGGAACTGTATGTTCCGCAGCGGGTGCAGCAGGTTCTGCTGTGGTTTTCTTTTTGCGATCAGCCATATCACACCTCCTGTGAAAAATTTCACTTGTTCGCAAAAAGAATTTAGCATAGAAAATCAACGGTTGCAAGAACAAATGATAAAAAAATCACAAGTAAACGGTTACATGATCAAAATCTGTTATTTCATTAAAAAAGCTCACCAATGATAGGTGAACTTCTTCTCTCCTTCTACTACCGGCAGCATCTTCAGCTGGATATTGTCTACCCGGATAAAGCGGTTGCCTTTGCGCGTCAGTTCAAGGAATTCGTCAATGTCATTCTGCTCTCCCTGGATGATGACTTCCACGTCTCCGTTCTCCAGGTTCGTGACCGAACCGGTCAGATGACACTGCTGTGCATTCATGGATGCGAATGTACGGAATCCGACATTCTGGACCCTGCCGGATACAACTGCTTTGAATCTTTTCATCATCTTCCTCCTGCTGCGATATTAAGAAGCTTTTCCTGCATATAAGGGACGATCCAGTCACGCAGGCCTGCCTTGGTCGGATGCACGGCATCCGTCATATACAGACTGCGCTTTACAGGATCAGGGTTTTCAAGTGTTCTGTCATGGTACAGATCGATCAGATGAACGTTCCATTTATCGGAGACTTCACGGACTTTGCGGATCAATTGTTCGTAGGATGGATCGGAGCAGTAGGGCAGGGTAAACAGGACGATCACCGGATCCCACAGTTCCTTGGCGTAGGCGATCAGGTATTCCAGCGCACCGATCGTTGTTTTGATGCTGAATGTAAACCTGTCGTTGCTGCTGGAGACGTTTCCGTGTGTCATTTCCGCATCGATCGGACTGATCTCAATGACCAGATAGTCTGCGTGACTGATCAGTGCCAGCGAGGAGCGGAAACGTTTGACTGCGGAGTTCTGCGTCACGGATGAGAGATAGCTGTGCGCCAGCGATTCATTGATGATCTCAGTATCGTTGATCTGCTTCAGATAGTCTGTTAAGGCGGTCCCGCCTGAACCGGAACCTGCTGAAAAGGATGAACCAAGCCACAGTATACGTTTATCACTCAGTGTTGTTTTGCGCTGTTCAAGTGTTTCCGGGTCATATTTTGGATCATTGCCGGGATGATCCTTCTTTGTTCCATGGCGGGTCAGTACATAGGCAGTCCCGAACACAACAGCGCTTCTTACCAGTCTTCCGAGTACAGACATACAAACTCACGCTCACCTTCCACGACAGGGACCGGTTTGATCCTCATATCATCGACTCTGATGAAACCGATGCCTTCCTTGACCTTATCAAGGAACGTATTGATATTCTCTTCCTCTCCCTGTACATAGATGTCGACCATGCCGTTGGACATGTTTCTGACAGAGCCTGTTACGCGGCAGTCTTTTGCTGTATACATACAGAAGTATCTGAAGCCGACACCCTGTACGATCCCGTCTACGATCACACGATATCTTTTCATAACATAATCATATCGCTTCGGAGGGATTTCCGAAAGACATGCCTGTAAAGCCGGCACAAATGATTTCCCTGAATGAACTTTACAGTGTAATATTATTTCCGATGACCGGAGGTGCAGAAGAACATGATCAATATTCTTTTGAACAGTACGAATTTTGACCAGGAATGGGCAGGCCAGACGCTGATCAGTATCCTGAGACCGCATATGAAGACTGTGATACTGCCGCTGTCCTATGACTATGGATGGGCAAGCGACGCGGATGACTGGCGTATCAGATATGACAGCGGATCGGACTATACATATGACCTGCTGCGTCCGCTCCGGGCATACGGCATTACGGAAGAGGATATCACGCTGATGGACTACTACAGCGAAGATCCGGATGAGATGGAATACAGGATCGAACACAGCGACCTGCTTGTGCTGCTGGGTGAAGATCCTGACCAGTGCATGGAACGCCTGGATGACCTGTGCCTGATCTCTGCGATCCGTTCCTACTCCGGTATCGTGATGGGACTCAGTGCAGGCTCCAAGATCCAGCAGGAAGCGTATTTCAAAACGATCGATGATGATATGGAATTCTCATACCGGCAGGGACTGGGACTCCTGCATGGCTTTGATCTGGATACGCACTATGTACAGGATGTATTCCACATCATGGGGATCATCCGTTCTCTGGAAACACAGAACCTTCCCGTTGTTGTCATGCCGGAAAAAGGCGGCATCGTCATCAGCGGAAACCAGTTTGCATTGATGGGGGAAGCATTTGTCGCGGATGAGCGTGATCTGGATGAGCTGTACCTCCTGCTGGAAAGCGAACGTGATCGCTGATTTTCGTTGATTTTCAGCACTTCAGAAACTATAATTTTGCTAAAGCGTACGGAAAGACCAGTACCCGGGAGTTCATGTCGTCAGAGAGGAATGCAGGCGCTGAAAGCATTCTGTCAGAAGAATCCGGTGAATTCACTTTCCCAGTGAGACCAATCATCTCCGTATTCCGCGTTAAGGATCAATTAAGGTGCGCATGTTCAACATGCGAAATAGGATGGTACCGCGCAGTATAGCGTTCCTGTATGCAGATACAGGAATTTTTTATTGGAGGAAAGGGAAATGGACGACAAAATTGAAGTTGTCCGGAGTGAAGCTCTGGACGCAATTGCGGCAGCACAGTCAATGGACGAACTGCAGCAGGTGAGAATTCAGTACCTCGGCAAAAAGGGCAGCATTCAGGCTCTGATGGGTGTCATGAAGTCTCTCAGCAAGGAAGAAAAGCCGGCATTCGGACAGAAGGTCAATCTGTGCAAACAGGAAGTGACCGATGCTGTTGCACAGCGTCAGAAACAGCTGGAAGCGAAGGAACTGGCAGCACGTCTGGTGGAAGAAAAGATCGATATCACGCTGCCCGGTGACAATATCACGACCGGATCCATGCATCCGCTGTTCATGATCCAACAGCAGCTGGAAGATCTGTTCATCGGCATGGGCTACAAGGTAGCTGAAGGACCTGAACTGGAACAGGATCATTACAACTTTGAGCTGGCAAATATCCCGAAGGATCATCCGGCAAGGGATATGCAGGATACATTCTATGTTGACCCCAATACACTGCTGCGCACACATACAACAGCGATGCAGATGAGGGAACTGGAAAAAGCCAAGGGACAGACGCCGATCAAGCTGATCTGCCCCGGCAAGGTATACAGAAGAGATGACGATGATGCTACGCACAGCCATCAGTTCATGCAGTGCGAAGGACTGGTCGTCGGTGAGAACGTTACGCTGGCAGACCTGAAGGGCACGCTGGAATTCATGGCAAACAGAATGTTCGGCGAAGGCAGAACGATCCGTTTCCGTCCTTCCTACTTCCCGTTCACGGAACCTTCCGTAGAAGTTGATGTCTCCTGTCCGTTCTGCAACGGCAAGGGCTGCTCGGTATGCAAGGGCTCCGGATGGATCGAGATCCTCGGTGCCGGCATGGTACATCCGCATGTACTGGAAATGAACGGCTTCGATTCCGAGAAATGTTCCGGATTCGCGTTCGGCGTCGGTCTGGAACGTGTAGCCATGCTGAAATACGGCATTGACGATATCCGCAACTTCTATACGAATGACCTGAGGTTCCTGAAGAACTTCGACCGCTTTGACTGAGGAGGGAAACTGATATGAGATTGAGTTATAAATGGCTTGGTGAATACGTGGATCTCTCCGGTATCACACCTGAAGAACTGGCTGAACGAATGACAACTGCCGGACTGGAAGTTGAAGGCATTGAACCGATGGCACAGGGTACCAAACTTGTGATCGGTGAAGTCATGGAATGTGAAGACATTCCGGATACGCATCTGCATGCAACAAAGACAAGGATCGGCGACGGTCCGGAAGATCTGAAGGACATCGTCTGCGGCGCTCCGAACTGCCGCAAGGGCCTGAAGGTCATCGTAGCACAGGTCGGCGCAGAGCTGCCGGGCGGGGTGATCTCCGCCAAGCCTGTACGCGGACATTCCAGCAACGGCATGCTGTGCTCACTGAATGAGCTCGGCGTTGATAAGAAATATCTGGAACAGAAGCAGATCGACGGTATTGAAGAACTGCCGGCAGACGCACCTGTCGGTGAGACGGATGTTCTTGGATATCTTGGACTGGATGATACGATCCTGGATGTATCTCTGACGCCCAACCGTGCTGACTGCTCCAGCATGTGGAACATGGCCAAGGAAGTCGGTGCGATCCTGCACCGTGAAGTCAAATGGCCGGACTATGAGGGACAGGCTGACATCGGTGAAGAAGGCGGCTTCAAGGTCGCTTCCGAAACAGAAGGATGCACATGCTTCTACGGAAAGGTCGTCAACCATGTCAAGGTCGGACCTTCTCCGAAATGGATGGTAGACTACCTGCACGCTGCAGGCATGAACTCCATCAACAATGTCGTCGATATTTCCAACTACGTCATGCTGGAAACAGGACAGCCGCTGCATTATTACAACCTGGCAAAACTGCCTGCACGTGAGATCACGGTCAAGGATGACATCCATATGACGATGACAGCACTGGACGGCGTTGAGTTCGAGATCCAGCCCGGAGACCTGGTCATTACAACAGGCGGCGAGCCGACAGGCATTGCCGGCATCATGGGCGGTGAAGAATCCATGATCGATGAGAATACAACGGCGATCTTCATTGAAGCAGCCAGATTCAATCATGTGAATGTCAGAAGGACATCCATCCGTCTGAACCTGATCACAGAAGCTGCGCAGCGCTTCACAAAGGGACTGGAACCCCTCAGCATGGCAAAGGCTGTTGACAGATCAGTGATGCTGCTGAAGGAATATGCGGACGCTTCCGGCTTTGAGAAGACCGTGATTGCAGGAGATCCTTCCTATGAGCCGCGCGTTGTCAAGGAAACACTGACGCACTGCAATACACTGCTCGGTACGGAATTCACCATGGACCAGGTCAAGGATGTCCTGACATGGCTGGACTTCAAGCCGGAGATCAGCGGTGACGAGATCACCTGCCATATCCCGAGCTACCGTACGGACATCGAACGTCCTGCAGACATTGATGAAGAAGTCATCAGACTGATCGGATTCGATTCCCTGAAGGGAACGCTTCCCTACATGGCAGCGACAGTCGGCAGACTCTCGCCTGCCCAGACAGGGCGCCGTACGATCAGGGAAACACTGCGTGCATACGGACTCCGTGAGATCGTTACATATACGCTTGTTTCACAGGATTACATTGACAATGCATACCAGCCTTCCGGAGAAGCAGTTGCACTGGCAATGCCGATGAGTGAGGCAAGAAAGTACATTCGTACAAGCCTGATCAATTCCGTTCTGGAATGTGTTCAGTACAACGAAGCACATCAGAATACAGACGCATGCCTGTTCGAGATCTCCAAGGTATACGGCGGTCAGGCAGAACAGGAACGTCTGGCGATCGTACTGGATGGAAACCTGATCGAAGACCGTCTGCACAACATCCATGCAAAGGGTGACTTCTATGCCATGAAGGCGATCATCATGGAAATGCTGCATAAGCTCGGCTTTGCCGGCGGACGCATCCAGGTCAAAGAAAACAGCACAGATACAGAGCACTTCCATCCTTACCGCAGTGCGGAAGTATATATGGACAGAAAGCTGCTTGGTGTCTTCGGTGAAGTGCATCCCGCATATGCCGCTAAATTTGACCTTGGCAGAGTCGTTTACGCAGAGCTTGTGATCGACTCCCTGTTCGAGACAAAGCCCGGCAAGCTGCGCTTTGAAGCGATCGACCGCTATCCGAGTGTCTCCAGAGATATTGCCCTGGTAGTACAGTCTGATGTCACTGCCGAGAAGATCATGAATGTCATCCACAAGACAGGCAGAAAGCTTGTCAGAAAGATGGAGGTATTCGATGTCTATGAAGGCGAACATGTAGCGGAAGGCTACAAGTCCGTTGCGCTGCGCATCGTCTATCAGGCAGCCGATCATACGCTGAAGGATGAAGAGATCAGCCAGATGCACGCATCTATTCTGGACGCCCTCAGCAAACAGCTGAAAGCACAGTTAAGAGCATAAAAAACACGCAAAGGATCGTATCGTCAGGATATGATCCTTTTTCAACAGTGATATGATGTGTTCAGATACCGGAGGAAGACCATCATGAGTCAGCGAGAGATCACAATGAACAGCACACTGCAGGAAGTATATGAAACGCCTGTCGGTCATGACATCCTTGCCTGGATCCTGCTGCAGCTGGGCGTTCCTGAAAAAGTGCTCAGGAATCCTGCAGTATGCAGGCTGAAGCTTTCTTTGATCGTGAAACTATCAAAAACGATCCTTTCAGAGCAGTTCTGGCAGACATTCCTGAAACTGGTCAATCGTGAACGGGAAGTCTCTGTATCACGCGGTACGCCCCTGCATGAGGCATGGTGGAAGGAAGCGGTCTTCTATCAGATCTATCCCAGGTCCTTTTATGACAGTAACCATGACGGAACAGGTGATCTGCGGGGTATCATTGAAAAACTGGACTATCTGAAAGATCTTGGCGTGGATGCGGTATGGCTGTCACCCATCTATGATTCACCACTGGATGACAACGGATATGATATCCGTGATTATCATCAGATATTGCCGCAGTTCGGCACGATGGAAGACTTTGATGAACTGCTGAATGGCCTCCATGCACGGGGCATGAAGCTGATCATGGACCTGGTCGTCAACCATACCAGTGATGAACATGCATGGTTTCAGCAGGCACTGAAGGATCCGTCTTCCAGGTACAGGAACTATTACTTCTTCCAGGATGATCAGGAAGGGAAATATCCCAATAACTGGACTTCAAACTTCTTTGGTCCGGCATGGAACCATTATGAAGATGAGAAACAGTACGTAATGCATCTGTTCTCACCAAAACAGATGGACCTGAACTGGGATGACCCGGATGTCAGGGAAGATGTGATCACCATGATCCGCTGGTGGCTGGAGAAGGGTGTAGACGGTTTCCGCATGGATGTCATCAACTACATCTCCAAAGAAGAAGGACTGCCTGACGGGGATCCGTTTATCGGAGAACTGATAGGATATACAGGCATTGAGCATTACTATTACGGTCCGCGTTTCCATGAATACCTGCGTGAGATCCGCGCAAAGGCATTTGAACCGTATCATGCTTTTTCGATCGGTGAAACGCCGGGCTTTGGCATCCGGATGGCACAGCTGGTGACAGCAGAAGAACGGAAAGAACTGGATATGGTCTTCTCATTCGACCATCTGGAAACACCCGGTCATGTCCGCTTTGAAGATTACCGTTATGACCTGAACGCATTCAGGGACAATATGGATACCTGGATGCGGGAATACGGCAGCCAGTGCTGGCCGACCATTTTCTATAACAGCCACGACAAACCCCGTATGGTCTCCAAGATCGACCCGGAAGGGAAATACAGGGAATCACTATCTGTTCTGCTGGGCGTCATGCAGATGACGCTGCGGGGAACACCGTTTATCTACCAGGGAGATGAGATGGGATTAGGCAACATTCCCTTCAGAACCATGGAGGATATTACGGATGTGGAGTCTGTCAACAAATATGCGGAACTGCTGAATGATCACGAACCTTCCGAAGCCTTCAGAATCATACTGGCAGGTACCAGAGATCACGCAAGAGTCCTGCTTCCATGGAATGACAATGCACCGGAATGGGCAGAACAGACGATCAATGAAGCTGTAACTAACGCATATAAAGAGCTGATATCCTTAAGACATCAGCACCGTGCACTCGTGTACGGGAATTATGAGATGCTGTATGACTGCAGGGACAGATATGTATACCGCAGATATGATGAACATGAATCATTCATCATTGACTGCAATCTTTCCGATCATCCTGTCAGAGCATATACGAACATGACGGGATATACACTGATCCGGCCGCACAGGTATGCTGAACTGAACACTCTGCAGCCGTATGAAGCCAGGATCTGGTTCAGAAAATAAAGAGCCCTGCAGATGCTGAGAAACATCTGCAGAGCAGTTCTGTACCTCCAAAATCTGTATTCTAAACGCAAAACGATCAATTTTCTGAAGTGCTGTGTTCAGGATCTTCAGATATCGATGATCAGAACTGCTGTACTGTTCAGCTGGTTCTGATCTTTTTGAATACTGCGTATGCGATCAGTGCACAATGAGCAAGCAGTGATACAGCAATGCAAATCCTGCGCAGGAATGTAGACTCATATCGGCAGATATAAGTACCTGCTTTCTGAGGGACAAAGCTGACGAGCGCGCGCTCATCCGATGCGCATTCGACCGCTGTCAGAGCTCCTTCGGATCTGTATACACGGTATCCTTTGTACCAGGTCAGAGGAAGTTCGATCTTTGTCCCGGCATATTCTTCCGGTACGTTGATCTGCACTTCATTTCCTGTTTTTGTATATTCGACGGGCAGGATCTCCTGGTCTGTATTTCTGACAGCCGGTTCGTATTTTCTGAAGTCAGGAGATGCCATCGGCAGATAATCACCGCCTGCCAGTTCGACTCTCATATATGATGCGGAATAATACGGATCGCACAGTTTTCCTCCGGTGATGTCTTCATAGACTGTTTCCGAGGTAATGCCGAATGTCCTGTCAAATACAGGATTCAGATGCCATACGCCTTCACACAGCAGTACTGTCATGAATACGGCGATCCACACTTCCCTGTTGAGACGGGATAATACCGCTGCAGCAGGTACGCTCAGCAGGATGCCTGCCAGCGTGATCAGACGCCACGGGAACTGCAGTACACGCAGAAATGAGAGGTATTTCCACGGAACGAGCGCACATGGCAGGAACAGGAAGATGTATCCCAGGATCATGCATGCGTAAGGGAATGAATCCTTTTTCTTTGAGACCTCGGGATACAGGACCGGCATGATCATCAGGAAGTATCCCGGATTGACGACCATTGCCTTGTCCTTTTCATACTGCTGTCCGGAGTAGCCGAATACCGTACGGTTGACAAGATATTTCCACCATGTCAGGGAGCCTGCTTCAAGGTCGCTGTGCTTTGCATACCAGCTGACATAAAGCTTCTGCGAGAATACCTGCTCGAGCATCGGTATGGTAAACCATGCGGTCAGCAGGAAGGCGGTGAACGCGCCATAGAACAGTGCTTTGAATATACGAGGGTCTTTCCAGAACCTTCGCATGAATGCCATGATGACAAACAGTACAGCACCCATGAGGAACGTCAGATTATGACACCAGATGAGTCCGGCAAGTCCGATCGTCAGCAGATACCATCTTTCCGGATGATCGTTCCATAACACTTCATACAGCCCGCTCAGCAGCACCGGCAGAAACATCATGGCTGCTGTCTCACCGACAGCGCTTCTGACAAACACATCCGTGATCCTGTAATTGCAGAACAGGTATGCGATCGTCACTGCCAGTGAGGCTGTGAAGTGACCTGTCAGTCTGCTGAACAGTTTCTGGCATGTGTATGCTGTAATAAATGTATACAGCCAGATCATTGCGATATAGCAGTATGACAGCGGCACATGCAGCAGATAGAGCAGGGCGGCAGGATATACAAGGATATCGCAGTAGAACAGCGGACTGGCATAGCCGTATCCATTGTTTTTATACGGGTATATTGCCGGCAGCAGATCGCCGCGGCTGATCGCTTCCGCAAGTCCCTGGATGCGTGAGAGATGGAAGAATGTATCGTGTTCCACGCCGACAAAGTCTTTGAACAGCCATGGATAGACAAAGATCAAAGACAGGATCAGTGCGGCAATCAGATACTTTCCGCGATGTGCTGCGCTCCGTTTCATCCGAAGTACCACCCCGGCAGCCATTCAAGGAAATGAATGTATGCGCGCTCTGTTCCGAAGCCTGCTGTTGCGGGCAGGAACAGGAAGAACAGAATGACGCATAATACCGTAAACAGTCTGATGTATACGATGTATTTCCTGTCAGCACGCAGCAGCGTTCTGAATGTATGCACAACCGAAAGGATCATGAACAAGCTTGTCGGATAGAAGTGATATGCGAATACGCAGCGCTGTACCAGCGATACCCATGGAAGGTAAGCGGTAAGATAACCGATGACGATGATATAAGCTTCGCTGTCACGGTGACGCAGTGCATGCCAGAGCGTGAAGAAGATGGAGAAGAACCCAGCCCAGCACAGCAGGGGATTGCTGAAGCAGGCGATCGAGTGATAAAGACCGCTCTTGTCTGCTTTGCCGAAATACCAGATGGGACGCAGGTCAAGGATCCATTGATACCATGTGCTCTGGTAAGGATGCGTCGCTTCCAGATTGATGTGGTAATTGTAGATATACATGATCTGTTTCCAGACATTGGCAATGCTGTAGCCGTCTCTCCAGACATGCGTCGGGATATAGGATACCCAGTAAATGATAATGGGGATAAAGATAAAGAAGACAAAGCACCAGAGGATCGTGATGAAGAGATGCTTCATGAATACATCACGGATGATCATGCACAGCTGACGTTCCCGAGGACTTAACTGTCTGGGCCTTCTGAGTTTTTTCATTGCTGTATTGTATTCACGCCATCTCTGGAACAGATTGCTGAAAAGAATGATCGCCAGGCCGACTGCACTGTAGCAGGCAGTCCATTTCGTGGCAATGCCGAGTCCCATCATGATCCCGCTGAGACACAGCAGCTTCATCTGTTCCTTCAGGGGCGTATCGTAGAATCCGGTGTAGTAGTAACGGATCATATACAGGAACATGAACAGGATGAAGAAGACGCTGAACGGTTCCAGCGTACCGATCCTGGATGTTGTCAGATGCATGAAGTCAGCTGCGAACAGGATCGTTCCCCAGGCACTGTACCTGCTTCTGCGGAACAGCTCCTTGCATACCGCATAGAACAGCGGCACAAGCAGAATGCCCGTCAAAGCCCCGGGCAGTCTCCAGGCAAACGGATTCATGCCCAGCAGCTTGATAGACACTGCCATCAATGTCGTGCCCAGCAGCGGATGCACGGTCGCATACATACGCTGTCCGTTGGCGATCTCCCAGGCATTGCGCGGATGATAGACTTCATCGAAATAGCCTTCGTCATAATAAATCGGATCCAGGCAGACAAGATCCTGCTCATCGATCATCAATGAGCCGGGATACTTACCTGAACTGTATTCGTCCGCTTCCACTTCAACGCTCAGCAGGCGCTCGGCACCGACTGCCTTGAACGCCAGTTCCGTCAGCGTATCGTTCTTGCTGGAGCTTGTGACACGGATATACGGATAATCCCAGTCACCCTTGGTGATCGTATACTGATAGATGCTGCCTTTGGATAATGTGGCTACAGGTTCCCATACGGAAAGATCAGAGGATCCTTCCAGAAGGATATCGTGAAAGCCGAGCTGGTAGGCGTCAGGATTGCTGTTGTTGTCGCCTTCCCCGTACACGGCATATACCGCATCAAAATGAGTGGCTTCCGTAAAGTGCAGGACCACTGACTGCGGTGTGGCAGATGGCTGCCATGTCGTGGACGGGAATATCCTGCTGCCAAGCTGATGCAGCGATACCACAGCATATGCAGCAGTGATCATGCATACGTAAAACCAGTCACGCTTGGTCCATACAGGTTTTCTGCGTGAGACCCTGATAAATGTTTTTGTTTTCGGCGGAAGCTTCTCCCGCTTCCATCTGATCGGCGCAAAACGGAAAAACAGCCATATCAGCGCGGATACAAGGAGTATGCGGAATAGTACTATGAGCAGTTCAGTGTCATAGAACAGCGTCAGTCCGATCGTTCTCATAGATACAATTATACACTTAAGCAAAAGTATCGTGTAAAACAACAGATGAAAAGGGTATAATGTTAAAGTTGATCCGGAGGTTTCAAAATGGCAAATTCAAGCAATTACAGCCATGTTCAAAGACAGGCCGCCAGAAAAAGCACGCCGCAGCTGCCGATGAACTGGTTTAAATTTCTGATTTACTGTCAGCTCTTCCTGACTGCACTGTCGGAACTGTCCAATGCATATCTGTATCTGACCGGGAATGTGTACGCTTCAGAACCGGGCGGCGCATCAGCTTTTTACGCCCAGTTTCCGCCATTCCGCATCATTAATTTGCTGTTCGGCGCTGCCGGGATCTTCATGGCTGCCTTTGCCATCTATACAAGATTTCAGCTGTCCGGCTTCAAGACAGGCGCTCCGTCACTGCTTCTGAAGTTCAATCTGACTTCAGTATGCGTGACCATGGTCTACCATCTGCTGTATGCGATCTTATCCGGCTATTACGGAGTTACGATGACAGGCAGAGAGATCATGTCCTATATCAGTCTGTTCGGTATCGGAATTGCTTATTACCTTGTCAATAAGTCTTATTTCGGCAAACGCGAATTCATGTTCAACAGATAAACAGACATCCCGGAGGAGAAAAACCTCCGGTTTTTTTCTTCCTTTTATAATGAGGACAGGTAAGCTTATGAACATCAAACAGGCAAGTGAATATACCGGAATATCCAGAGACATGATCCGCTTTTATGAAAAGAAGGGGATCATTCATCCAGCAAGAAAAAACAACGGATACCGTGATTACAGCAGCCATGACCTTCTGCTTCTGGTAACAGCCAGACAATACAGCTGCCTGGGCATTGAGCTGGATACCATATCAGAGCTTTTAAAGCAGAATGATCCGGAAGTTTTCTGCAATGAGATGGAGCAGGCTGTCAGCCGTCTGAAAGAAGAACAGCTGCGTCTTCTGCAGCAGATGGATTATGCGGAAAATATGAAAAGCATATTCCGCATGGCATCCGAAGGGATCGATCACGAGATCGTCAGGCACGGAGAGCTTTATTATTACCCGAGAACGGATGTCAGGTATTTCGCTGACCTGTATGCGTACAACAGCGCACGGCCTGCATTCCTGATCCGGAATGAAAATCTGGAGCTGGAAGAATACCCGCAGGAACAGGGCATGCTGTTTCTGAAACCGGTCGGATCAAAGCTGACATGCACATCTTATCAAGAAGGCACATTCATGCGTTTCCTGCGCCGCTTCCAGCCGGATATCGTGATTGGCAGAAATATGATCCTGCCGATGATCCGGACGATCGAATCAGAAGGATATCGTGTTTGCGGCGATGTATTTATTTCCATGGTGCTGGGAGACTCCTGTACCCGGGAAGAAGACCTGTCCACGGTCGAGTTTGAAATATCAGAACGTTAAATCTGTCTGAATACAAAAACAGCATCCCGGGGTGACCCCGGGATGCGGTTGTTATAAACTCATCAGTATTGTTTCCATGACTTCCAGTGCTTTGGCAGAAGCTGTCCGGAAGGTCTCAAAGAACTCTGCGGCACCGCCTTCAATGCCGTCTGACACCATTTTGATCATCAGGCACGGAACATCGTTCCTCCAGCATGTCAGTGCGATGCCGGCACTTTCCATCTCACAGATGTCACAGTGAAAGTCCTCCGCGAGCTTTCTTTTTTTATCCGGGTTCCCGAT
>CAMOPG010000041.1:0-17176 GCA_946622165.1 uncultured Erysipelotrichaceae bacterium | reverse complement strand
CCAGCCAGCATATGAAGAACGGATTCTCCAGAGCTGATAACTGATACCGGAAACAAAAATCAACACGATCCCGTCAAAGCAGACAGTGCAGACAGAAGCACTGCCTGCAGAGGCGGGATTTTAAAATGGAAAGCTCAGTAATCACATGATAAAAACCATACTGATGGTATAAAAATAAATATTATTTCAGTATTGATAGTGTCTTCAGTCTGTATGCCATTCCAAATATAATGACAGTGGAAACAAACAAAAGGAGACGCTGCATATGAAACTGATGCTTGCTGAAAATATCCGCATGTTCCGGAAACAGCGGAAACTGACACAGGAGAAACTGGCGGAGGCACTTGGCGTGACGGTCGGTGCAGTATATAAATGGGAAGCCGGATTATCTCAGCCGGAGCTGAATCTGGTCGCAGAGATGGAGGATTTCTTTTTTTTCTGATCGCGTTCAGTCTGTGGTTCTTCGCGATCGGTATTCTGATCTCAAACACCAATATTCCCATCAACACAGCGATCATGCGGACCGTGGACAGAGACAAACTGAGCAAAGTCAGCAGTATTATCAGTATCGGTTCACAGGGTATGACGCCCATTGCCGCTGTGCTGGCAGGCATCATACTGAATGCTTTCGGCAGTACAGCGCTTCTGGGCTTCTGCACGCTTGGCTTTGCGGTCACTGCTGTGATCCTGCTGTTCAGTCCGCAGATCAAAGAACTGTAGCAGAAACTGCTCATCCGTGAAGAGGATCTGATACTCTTTGCGGGTGTTTTATTATGAATGGCTGTATGCATACATGTACCGGTCTTTACACAGATCTTCTACAGGTGTAGAATTTAATTACTACAAATGTAGAAGGAAGGTGCGTCATGAAAAAACATCATTCATTGCCGGACGGTGAACTGGAGATCATGCAGATCATCTGGGACTGTGAGCCTCCTGTTTCACGCAGTGTGATCGAAGAAACACTTCTGCGTGAAAAACAGCTTGCGCCAAGTACGATCCTGACCTTTCTGACACGTCTGTGTGACAAAGGATTCCTGCATGCGGAACGCAGAGGACGGATGAATGTTTATACACCGCTTGTTTCACGCAGGGATTATCTTGCAAAAGAAAGCCGCAGACTGCTCGACCGCCTGTACGGGGGATCGCTTTCTGCATTTGCCGTATCATTAAGCGACAGCGGGATAACAAAGGAAGAGCTTGCAGAACTGCAGGCTCTCCTGGAAGAGAATAAACTATGACCATCAGACAGTTGGTATGGGCAGGCATTACTGCGCTTGTTTTCGGGATCGGATTTCATAGAGCATGGCAAAGGGAACACGGTTCTGAGGGCAGTAATCTTTTTGCCTCTGAAAGAGAAAAGGAAACACATATTGTTGTAGTACCCACGGTCCTGTTCTGGGTCCTGCTGACGCTCGGCATCATATTCATATTGATGCTTGGTCTGCAGGAAGGACTGATCCGGTTCGCGGCACTTCTGGCGGATGTGATGATCGTCATGAGCGGATATTTTGCTGTTCTGCTGATCATACTCCCTTATCTGCGCAGAACGTTCAGTGCCAGAGTCTGTGCTGTCCTGTGGCTGGTACCGGCTTTCCTGAGCTACTATTCATACCTGCTTCTGCAGTCGATACCGCTGCCAAAGCTGACATTGTATATCCCGCGGTCATCTCTGCCGATGATCGCAGGCGTATGGCTTGCAGGATTTCTGGTGACAGGCGGTTATTATCTGTTTTCCCATATCATGTTCAGACGGCGCGTGCTCAGCACTGCGTCTGAAGAAACAGATGCAGAAACACTGGCGATCTGGCAGCGGGAAAGGGACGCTCTGAATTACAGCTTACCGGTCAGACTGCTGAGGGCGGATGTATCTGCACCGTTTTCCATGGGACAGATAAATCAGACACGCTGCACGGTCCTGCCGCGGTATGAATATACAACGAAAGAACTTTCAATGATCTTCAGTCATGAACTGCATCACCTTCAGAGATGCGATGTGGACACCAAGGTCTTCCTCTGTCTCTGCAGGGCGCTTTGCTGGTTCAATCCGCTGGTATGGTTCGCTGCCAAAAAGGCTGCTGGTGACCTTGAACTCAGCTGTGATGAGATCGTTACGGAGAACATGACCGATGAACAGCGGAAGGCATATGCACATCTGCTTCTGGAAGCCTCGGCACCTGCCGGCGGATGCACCACCAGCCTGTCTGATTCTGCGGAAACACTGCGCTACCGGCTGAAAGGGATCCTTCATTTCAGAAAGCGGCAGGCCGGTACATGGCTGCTGATGGCTGCTGTCTTCGTGAGTGCCATGAGCTTCGGGATCATATCTGTGAGCGATATGCGGGGCAGCTTTGCATCGCTGATACTGGGATCTGACGCAAAGATCGTGAAGATCGTAGAATCGCAGTTCCGCGGCGTGGATCAGTTTGACAGCACAGCTCTGCTTGCAGAACTGGATACGATTGAGCTGGAACATATTGCAGGACTGCGTGACGGCATATTCGAGGGAGAATACATTACATTCGTGCTGTCGGACGGCAGATTTGCATCAATGTCTGATAAAGCTATCTTCGTGGATGATTATGATCGGGGAAGGCGGAACAGTGATGCATATATCATACGGAGCGGTATGGATTGGGAGGCTCTCCGCAGCACCTTCAGATGACCGTTTCCTGACAGTCAGTAAAAGACACAGCGCCGGCTGATGATCAGACCGGCGTTTTCCTTTCAGGCAATGCATTTCCGCCGGGTATGTGTTATATTGCCTTTACTGAAGGGTCGCTTTGAATATGTCTTTATCCGGTCAAAATGCAATGCAGGGAAATGATATGATGAAGTTTGAACATACTGACAGACATGGATTTCTGCTCGGGTTCATTGATTTTTTTACGGCAGGATTATTCTTTGTTGTATACATGAAACTCGGCCTGCAGGATGAACTGGATGAAATACTCGGCAGAAAAACACAGCGCTATTATGTGGCTTATCTGATCGGGATTCCCACGCTTTTCATTTACACCCTGGTGTGGATGGCAAGGATCTCCGAGGAACTGAAGGAAAAAGCAATCGAACTTGGAATACCGGGGCCGCACACATCATTCAGGCATATGTTCGGATGGAATACACTGGGAATGCTGGTGCTGGTCGGTCCGATGGTTGCCACCCAAAGATTTTTCAGCACATTGAATCAGGTCGAAAAGGAATTGAACAGGAGAAACGGCTGTTCAGAAAGAAACACATTATGAAGTACACGGAAAACGGCACAGTCAAAGACATTCAGATCGCATACATCGGAGGAGGCTCCAGAGGGTGGGCTGGACATTCATGACGGACCTGGCCATGGAAGACAGGATCAGCGGCACGATCAGACTTTATGACATTGACAGAGAAGCTGCTGAGCGCAACCAGGTGATCGGCAATCATCTGATGTCACGTGAAGACACCAAAGGAGACTGGACATTCGAAGTCAGAAACAGTCTGCAGGACGCATTGACCGGTGCGGATTTTGTTGTCATTTCGATCCTGCCGGGAACATTTGACGAGATGGAATATGATGTTCATCTGCCTGAACGCCTGGGCATCTGGCAGTCGGTAGGAGATACAGCGGGACCCGGAGGAATGATCCGTGCACTGCGCTCCATTCCCATGTTTGTTGAAATTGCAGAAGCGATCAAGGCATATTCACCTGACGCATGGGTGATCAATTATACGAACCCGATGTCACTGCTGGTGAAAACACTGTATACGGTATTCCCTGAGATCAAGGCGTTCGGATGCTGTCACGAGGTATTCGGGACACAGAAGGTACTGAAAGGCATCTATGAAATCGAGACGGGTGAAACAGTCGAAGACTGGCATGATGTCATGGCCAATGTTGTCGGAATCAATCATTTTACATGGTTTACAGAAGCCTCCTGCCATGGCAGGGATCTGTTCCCGATCTACAGAAAGTACATCGATGAACATTATGAAGAAGGATATACGCCGGGGATCGCGCCTCATGATAAAGGCTGGATGGATGATGTGTTCAAATGCGGTCACAGAGTCAAGATGGATCTGTTCCGCCGGTATGGCGCTATTGCGGCAGCAGGTGACAGACACCTGGCAGAATTCATGCCAGGAGATGAGTACCTGAAGGATCCGGAAACAGCACGTTCCTGGCTGTTCAGCCTGACGCCTGTATCATGGCGCAAAGAAGATCTGAAGAGACGTCTTGCCCGCAGTGAAAGACTGCTGAAAGGTGAAGAAGAGATCGCACTGGTATCGACCGGTGAAGAAGGGATCCTTCTGATCAAGGCACTGCTTGGTCTGACCCGTGTCGTCAGCAACGTCAACATTCCCAACTATGCCCTGCAGATACCGAATCTCCCGCAGGATGCGGTCGTAGAAACAAATGCTGTATTCTCGCATAACAGTGTACGGCCGGTCGCTGCAGGTAAACTGTCCGATGAACTGAAACAGCTGATCCTGCCGCATGTGGAAAATCATGAACGGATCTACCGGGCAGCTGCTGCGGCAATGGAACCCGGCCATGCGGAGGAATGCAGAAAACTTGTTGCCGAGGCATTTATGCATGACCCGCTGACCATGGGACATCATCCCTCGGAAGAGGATATACAGGCACTGGTCAATGATATGATCGATCATACATCTGCATATCTTCCGGAAGGCTGGAACCGTTAAAATAGAAATCAGTCATACGATCTGCTTTCAGAAATGGAGGCAGTTTTTTTTGTTTCCGGCAGGGGCAGGCGTCTTTTGAAATATATAGATAAATTTATGCAAAAATATATAGACAAATGTTACAAAATAATATATATTAAAAGCGCGAAAGGTATAGATAAATATGAAGCGAGTAGTTCTACTGACACACGGGGAACTCGGCAGGGGATTCATGAGCGCCATGAAGGTCATCTCAGCTGAGGATGCCGACATCCAGACGATTGCACTTCAGCCGGAGGATTCTCCGGAAACACTGGCGGGAAAGATCGCAGAAACACTTGGAAAGTATGAGGCTTCTGATCTGAAGATCCTGATGACTGATGTCCCGTTCGGTTCAACAACACAGACAGCCATACCGTTTCTGATGGAAACAGAGAACCTGTACATCGTAAGCGGAACAAACCTCGGCCTGCTGATGGGTGTGCTGATGGATACGTTTGAAGACTGCAGCGTAACTGAAAGACTGCATGATCTGATCGCTCAGAGCAGGGAGACGGTCTCACTGATCAACGACATGCTGGATGACAGCGACGAAGACGAAGAAGAATTGTAAGGAGGAGAACAATGATTCAATTACTGCGCGTAGATGACAGATTGATCCACGGACAGGTTGCTGTGTACTGGGTAAAGGCTGTCAATGCATCAACGATCGTTGTAGCCAGCGATAAGTATGCAGAAAATTCCGTTCTGAAAATGTCCCTGAACGTAGGAAAGCCTGCAGGCGTAAAGATGCCTGTACTGACGATCGAAAAGGCGATCGAATATCTGAATGACCCGAAGAACGATAAGAAAAAGATCTTTGTGGTAACAGGCAGCTGCGCAGACGCACTGGCGCTCTGCAAAGGCGTAAACGGTATTGAAGCAGTCGATATCGGCGGCATCAGACATGCCGAGGGACGCGTCAGCGTATCTTCCCAGGTACATCTGCTGCAGGAAGATATGGACGCCATCGAATCCATGGCGGAGCTGGGAAAAGACGTGTATGTCCAGGAAGTTCCCAGCAAATCAAAAATGCCGCTGAATGAGATCCGCGCAAACTTCAAAAAATAGTGCATACACGAATGAACATCTATGAAAAGAGATCTGTAAAAGGGGGTAAGTAAAAGTATGTTCTTAATTCAGTGTATTCTGATCGCTCTGGTCCATGTCCTGGGTATTCTGGACGGCCGTATTTTTGGTCAGAATCTTCTCAACACACCGATCGTTGAGGCAACTCTGGTCGGCATTATCTGCGGTGATGTTGTTACCGGTCTGACAATGGGCGCAACGCTCCAGCTGATCTTTATGGGATTTGTCGGCATCGGCGCTACAAGCCTTCCCAACTCTTCAGCAGGAACGATCCTGGCTGTCTCATTCGCTATTCTCTCAAAGCTTGAACCGGAAGCAGCTATCGCGCTTTCCATGCCGATCGCTCTGCTGTTCCAGCCCTGCGGGATCATTCCCCGTATCTTCAACAACATCTGGAACGTCAAATGCGATGAAGCAGCTGACAAGGGTGATTTCAAGGCTGTTGAAAGATACTTCTGGTATGGTGTATGCGCATTCGCAGTCGTTTACTTTGTACCGATGTTCCTTGCGGTATACTTCGGTTCCGGTGCTGTAGAAGCTATCATCAACGTGATCCCGAAAGTTGTTCTGGCCGGTCTGAATAAAGCATCCAGCCTTCTGCCTGCACTTGGTATTGCTCTGCTGATGAACTATATCGTTGACAAAGATGCAATTCCGTTTATGATTCTCGGCTTCGTCCTGGCCGCATTCATGGGTGTCAGCTCACTTGGCATCGCTCTGATCGGTCTGGCGATCGCACTTGTTTACTACAACTTTAAAGGCACATCTGAGGAGGATTATTGATCATGACAACAGCAGAAAACAAGAATGAACTGGTTGCAGGAAAGATGACAAAGCAGGAATTCAAGAGCGGATTCTGGCGTTCATGCGCACTGCAGGGCTGCTTCAACTACGAGCGCCAGCAGGGCCTTGGCTTCGGATACGCAATGATTCCTCACCTGAGACGTATTTACAAGGATGATGAAGAAGGGTTCAAAGCAGCTTTGAAGCGTCACCTGACGTTCTACAATATCACTCCTCAGTGCACGACCTTCGTACAGGGCATCGCTGTTGCCATGGAAGAAGAAGCGTCAGAAAACAAAGAGTTTGACGCAAGTTCCATCAACGCTGTCAAAACAGCTCTGATGGGTCCTCTGTCCGGTATCGGTGACTCCATTTTCTGGGGAACACTGAGAACGATCGGACTTGGTGTAGGTCTGTCATTCTGTATGCAGGGCAATATTCTCGGCCCGATCATGTTCCTCCTGATCCACAATATCCCGCACTGGATCGTCCGTTATAAGGGCCTTGAGATCGGTTATACGCAGGGCATGAGCTTCATGGAGAACGCAACGGAAAGCGGTGTTCTCGAAAAGTTCACAGTCGCTGCAAAGATTCTCGGTGCTACCGTCGTCGGCAGTATGATCGCTACTATGATCAGCTTCACAACAACAATCACCCTGAACATGGGCAACTACCAGACACTTGCGCTGCAGTCTGTATTTGATCAGATCATGCCGAAGTTCCTTCCGATGGTCCTGGCAGTAACATGCTTCCAGCTGATCAGAAAAGGAAAGAAGACAACGACCGTCATGCTGATCCTGTTCCTTGCCGCATTCGTCATCGCATTCCTCGAAGGACTGGCTATCTTCGCACCTGCTGCGTAATAAACTGCAATGACATACGATATCTATAATTACATTCTTGAGTCTGCAGAAACCGTCAGGAATCTGATCGCTTCAAAAGAAGAAACGATGCATGATGCTGTAGAGTATCTGGCAGACAAAGATGTCAGAAGAGTAGTGATCCTGGGATCCGGAACCAGCTACCATGCGTGTGTCGCAGCTAAACGCAGTATGGCAAAGTCCCTTGGCATCCCTGTGGAATGCATGTATCCGATCGATTTCAAAGATGGGGAAGTTGTCCGTCAGGAAGGTACGGCAGTTATTGGAATCAGTCAGGCAGGCAGAAGCACATCTACGATCCTCGCTCTCCAGAAGGCAAAGGAACTCGGATATTACACGATATCCTGCACTTCCGAGAGAAACACACCTGTTCAGGAAGAGGGAGACTGCTATCTTCATCTGAATGTCGGTGAGGAACTGAGCGGGCCGAAAACAAAAGGCTTTATCGGATCGATCGCCGAGCTGGCACTGTTTGCGGCAGTACTGGCATGCAGAAAAGGCAGAATGACTCCGGAAGAAGTCAGCGCGCTCGAAAACAGACTGATCGCGTCCTCCGAGAACATTCCGGATATTGCGGAAAAGTCCAGAGCATGGGCGGAAAGCAATATCGAAGAACTTGAAAAATGCCGGAGACTGATCATTGTCGGCTACGGCGGCTGCATCGGTGCGATGATGGAAGGAAGCCTGAAGATCCTGGAAGGTGTCAGATGTTCTGTTACGGGATACCAGATGGAAGAGTTCATGCACGGCATCTATCATTCCGTTTGGGAGAATGATTACATCATTTACCTGGCAGAACCGGGAGAATACTACAGCCGTCTGAAAGGCATGCTGAGATACTTTGATGAAGAACGTCACGCGCATCAGTTCGTGGTTACTTCAGACAAAGCATTCGAAAATTACAGAAACGCATTTGTATATCCGTTCAGGGACGATGAAGACTTCGCCACAATGGAATATGTTATTCCCCTCCAGGTCATTACAAAGGTCGTTTCAATGAGACTTGGTATTGACTGCAATATTCCAAGTGACACACAGTTCCATCAGAAGATGGGAAGCTATCGTTACTGATCGGACAAATACAAAGAAGGAGTTGTGGAAAACCTCCGGTTAAAAAGCCGGAAGCTGCACAACTCTTTTTTTCGTCTGCATCCGGGTCTCTGCCATCAGGTAAAGGAGATCGTCGGATAGTCCATTTCGTAATTCCGGCACAGATCTATGAAGTTTTTCGCACTTTCCGTCAGATGCTTTTTTCGATGCCTGACGATCGAATAGTATCTTGTAAATTCCAGTCCTTCCACATGGATCTCAACTACCTGTTTTCTTCTCAGAGGTATCGCTGCCATCCGATATGGAATGATCGCTGTGCCGATTCCGCAGATCACAGCACATGTAAGCGATTCGGAACTGAATGTTTCCCAAACAGGATCGGGTGTATATCCGGCAGCTGTCAGCACGTGATCGACTGCTTCCCGTGTTCCGCTTCCCTTTTCCCTCAGCAGCAGGGGCATCTTGCGAAATTCATCCATTGAGATCATCTGTCTGTTCCGGAGGCCTGTATCCGGCGAACAGATCACCGTCAGATGATCCGTCATATACGGCTCTGCTTCAAGGGTCGGTGACTGTACCGCTCCCTCCACAAGGGCAAAATCAAGTTCGCTGTTCAGAAGTTTTTCCTCCAGGTATTCCTGCGGTTCCACTTTGACCCGGACGTCTGTGCCGGGGTAACGCACCTGAAAAGCCTTGACATATTCCGGCATCAGCTGCGTGCCAATCGTCAGACTGGCACCGATCCGGATCCGTCCGCCTTTTTCCCAGTCCCGGACGTTCTCTTCCATTGACTCAAACAGATCGGAAATACTGACCGCATATTCGGAAAGCATGATTCCCGCCTGAGTGATCTGAAGACGTTTGCCAAGACGTTCGAACAGTTTGACTCCGTAGTATTCCTCCAGTTCCCGGATCGCCAGACTGACTGCCGGCTGAGACATGGACAGACTTTCTGCTGCTCTGGTCACATTGCAGTCATTTTTATATACTGCCAGAAATATTTTCAGATGACGGATAGTCATATCGCACTCCTTATATCAATTTACTTATCAATATCATTTAAACATATTATTTCACAAATAAATAGTATGGTTATATGCTTCAAATGCTTAAAGAAAGGAACAAGTACAAATGAGTATAGCCACACTTCATATTGATAGAGTAAAAAACAACCGGTATCTGACATTGTTTACTTCCACATTCCGGCTGAGCGCATGCACATTCGGCGGCGGATTTGTTATCGTGCCGCTTTTGAAAAAGAAATTTGCGGATGAACTCGGGTGGGTCGATGAAAACGAAATCATGGATCTCACCGCGATCGCACAATCTTCTCCCGGAGCTATCGCTGTCAACGCATCGATCCTGATCGGATATCATGTCGGCGGAGTAGCCGGGGCACTGATCAGCGTTATCGGGACAGTTCTTCCTCCGATGATCATCATATCTGTCATTTCACTGTTTTATCAGGCATTCCGTGACAGCCTGATCGTAAGCCGGGTAATGACCGGCATGCTGGCAGGCGTTGCCGCTGTGATCACTGACGTCGTTCTTCGCATGGCCGGAAATATTCTGAAAGAGAAAAAACCTCTGCCGGTCATCATGCTGATAGCTTCATTTATCGCTGTCCGCTTTTTCTCAATAAATGTCATCACACTGATCCTGATCTGCGGAAGCATCGGTGCGGCTGATACATACTTCACCATGAAAGCAGCCCGGGAAAGAGGCTTCTGATGGTCATTCTTGAGTTGTTTCTGAGTTTCATGAAGATCGGGCTCTTCAGTATCGGAGGAGGATATGCCGCGATGCCCCTGATCGAGGAGCAGGCTGTCGAGATCCATGGATGGCTGACGATGACACAGTTCGCGGATATTATGACCATTTCCGAAATGACGCCCGGACCGATCGCGATCAATTCCGCAACATTTGTGGGTATGCAGGTCGCAGGAATTCCTGGTGTACTCTCTGCCACCATAGGATGCGTGCTTCCGTCCTGTGTGATCGTTCTCACACTTGCATGGGCATATTACCGATACCGGGGTCTGACCATGATCCAGGGGATCCTGAAAGGTCTTCGCCCGGCAGTTGTTGCAATGATCGCATCCGCAGGTCTGTCACTGATGACGCTGAGTATTTACGGACAAAAATCCCTGCCTGCTGATCTGACGGCGGTCAGGATCGTTCCGACTGTGATCTTCATTGTTTCGCTGGCGGTACTTCGTATAAAAAAACCGGACCCTATTGCAGTGATGGCTGCTGCCGGGGCGGCCGGTGTTCTGCTTCTTTCATTCTTCTGACAGTCATAAAAGGGGGAAAACATGAAATACAAACTTATGAGCGGCACACTTTACAGTTCTGACGATCAGCCGCTCGCCACGATCAGTTCAGAATTCTGCACGCAGGAAAAGAAGATCAGCACTGCCGACAGAAAACATAACTGCCGTACATGTGTGGTATGCAGTGAAAATGATTTCAGCGGTGATATCCATTGCAGAAAATACGTCTGCACTGATGAAAAAGGCAGCGAGATCATCACTGCCGAGCCAGAATATAAAGAACATGAAGATCCTGCTGAGGTCGGCTGGCCTGTCAACAGGATGCCGGTAGTGAATCATGCCTTGCTGAAAATGTCCGGCACCAACTACCAGCTGGTAATGGAAAACAGCGGGAAATACACACTGTCTGCGCCAAACGGGAAGAATGTTGTCAGTATCAATCACCGCGGACTGAAAGGCGGATGGAATATTGATGCTTCTCTCCGGTTTCCTCCGGAGATCCTGTGCGGCATCTTCTCATTCTGCAGATACATTGAGCAGGAAAATGAATTCCTGATCGTATAACACAGAAATCGGACCGAAAACCCGGGGCTGGAAAACAGCCCTTTTCTTACGCCTGTCACAAAAGAAAAGCAGCCGCTGGGTGCTGCTTTCCAGAAAGAGGGGGTACAGATTCTTATCTGGCTTTGGTCGCCATCTTCTGCATGAAGCGCCATGTATAGATGGTGATCCCGCTTGCACGTGTATCATCACAGATCCGTGAAGCGATCACCTGGAAGGGAATGACAGCCAGCAGGGGCAGAAGTACAGGATCGATATCCGTATCCAGAGTCAGTATTCTGCTGCCTGAAGCCTGAGCGGAAACAAGATACACATGATCTGTCAGCTGACGCATTGCATCGAAGATCTGCAGCGCACGGTCATGGCTTTCCCGGTCAATGTCTACCAGGAAGATGCTGTGCGGTTTTTTGATCTCATAAACGGGACCGTGAAGGAATTCTTCCGTTTCATAGAAGTTGGAAGGAAGACCGACAGTCTCTTCAAGCTTCAGTGCGCCTTCCTGGGCGACGCCCAGACCCGGACCGATCCCCACTGTCATGACACGCTCCATGCTGCAGAGTTCAGTTTTGTTTGCCTCATAGAACGCATCAGCCTTTTCACGTACAGCAGGCATCAGTTCGACTGCTTTTTTCAGATCGCTGACTGCCTTTTTGTACTGTTCCTTTGTGCAGCTGCCTGCTTTTACACCAGCTTCCAGCGCGAACAGGATCAGGAACAAAGTGGATGTTGGAACACCTCTGCAGACAAATACGTCTTTTCCTGCTTCATGTGATCCATACAGGAATGTATGCTCACAAGCCTGCTCCAGCGGAGATCCGGGCTCTGATACCAGTGCCGCAACATCGTTACCGCACTGCTTTGCCCGGTCGAGAGCAGCCAGCGTATTTGTACTTCTGCCGCCCTGTGAGAGGCAGATGACCAGTGCACCTTCATGGAACCGGTAATCGTACTTTTCGTATGTTACGGAATGAATGACTTCAACTTTTTTGCCGAGATACTTTTCCATTGCGTATTTTGCGCATGACGCAATGTTGAATGAGGAACCTGATGCAGCGATCACGATCTTCGTATAGTTTTTCGAAGTATAGATGTCAGTAAGTCCGCTGACTAGTTTGTCTTTGTTCTGCAGGATCTGCCGGCAGTTTTCCGGTGCTTCAAGCACACAGTCGTACATCCATTTTTTCATGTTTGGAACCTCCTTTGGAATACATATGCTGTACACAAGTATTATAGATTATATAGATATATAAATCAACATAAATATATAGATAAAATATGAAATAATCTTGCTAAATATATAGATATATGATAGATTATTGCCATGAACAGATCACTGCAGAATGACAGAAGAAAAGTCGGAAAAACAGCGGATTACTGCAATAATATGCGGTCTGCCGGCGGCTTTTTTGACGGAAGGCCATCAGGAAAGGGACTGCATGACATTGATATGGATTTATCTGCACTGAGTCTGATAATATATATACGTAAATCGGTCCCAAACGGGTATACATGAAAGAGCAGACTATGAAACAGAAAGCTAAATATCAGATTATTGAAGACTATGTTATTGAGGAGATCAAAAACAAGCACCTGAAGCCGGGTGATCAGATCGAAACGGAAATGCAGCTGAGCCAGAGATTCGGTATCGGCAGACTGACAGTCAACAGGGCACTGATCAATCTTGCCAATGCGGGGTATATTACCCGTATTCCGGGAAAAGGCTCATTCGTCCAGCAGGCAACCATCAGCAAGAATCTTATAACAAGCAAAGGAAGCTTTTCGGAGGATATGCGCTCGATCGGACTGAAACCGGGTTCCCGGCTGATCGAATACAGGCTTGTTACGGGAAAAGAAGCACCTGAAGCCGCAGGCTTCCTCAGGCTGGGTCCCGAACAGAGAATGCATTACTTTGTAAGGGTCAGGACCGGAGATGATACGCCGATTGCGGTGAGTTATACATACCTCTCGGCGGAGCTGATCCCTGTGCTGGATGTACGTGCTCTGGATGGTTCACTGAACGAATATCTGCGTTCGATCGGGATCGATTCCAGCGGCGGTGCCGAGTATAAGATGTCTGCACATCTTCCGACAGAGCGGCAGAAGGAACTGCTGGGGGTCGATGAAGCAGCACTTCTCAGGAATGCGCATGTTACGTACAACGCCGATGACGTGCCATATGAATATGTTGAAACGTATTATCTATGTACCAGATATGAATATACGTTCTCGACCCGAGGTAACAAGGATTCATAAAAATGGATCCTTTTATTTTATGATCAGGAGAAGAAAATGAATCAGGAATCATATTATGAACTTGTAATAACCGATGTTGACGGTGTTCTGTTCAATACGGAACATATCTTCCGGAGTGCCTACCGGATCGTCGGTGAGAAGCACGGCATTCCTGCCTTGAACGAAGACCTGTTTGTCAGAACCACAGGGATCAGCGGTGCAGATACCGAGAAACTGTTTGACCGTGTCCTTCCGCACATACCTGACAGAAGAATGCTTCTGGAAGAGATCAGGCAGCTTGGAAAAGAGATGATCCGGAAAGATCTGCAGCTGCTTCCGGGTGCCCGGGAAATGCTTGATTACTGGCATCAGAAAAAAGTCCCTCTCTGCGCGGCAACATCCACGATACGGTCATTGACGGAGGAGCGGTTCGGCAGAATGGATATCATGCATTATTTCAGCTTTATTATCTGCGGTGACGAAGTGTGTCATAAGAAACCTGATCCGGAGATCTACAGAACGGTGATGAATCATATGAATAAGCGGCCGGAAAGAACGCTTGTTTTTGAGGACACGGGTTACGGCGTCAGAGCTGCTTACTCTGCCGGCGCAGACTGTGTATGGATCCCGGCTGTAACAGAACTTACGGAAGAAGAAAAGCAGATGACCAGATATATGGCCGGAGATATGTATGATGCCATCACTTTCATTGAAAACATACGGTCAGACTGACAGCAGGATCATCAGGATCCTGATCCCTGTCATCATCGAGAACGGATTGATGACATTATCAGGCATGGTCCTGACAGGATATATCGGAAGGCTACCGGTCACGGATATCAATGCGTACGGATTGTGCACAAGGATATACAGTATTTACGGAGCTCTGATCAGGGGCATGGCTGCGGCAGTGCTTGTTCTGCTTGCGAAAGAACTCATGAAACGCAGACGGCATTTGGTCAATCACCTGATACAGGAATGCTACATGGAGATACTGTTTGTTTCCGTGCTTCTGTCTGTTCTGATCCTGATCTGTTCCGGATGGATCCTGTCATTTATGAGCAGGGATCCCGTACTGCTTTCCGGGGGAAAACGTCTGCTTCTGCAGACAGTCTGGTTTTATCCGCTGTTTGCGCTGATCCGCCTGAATGCCAGCGCATTCCAGGCTAAGGGCAATACCGGAACACCAATGAAGATCGCTGTTGCGGGCAACATCGTCAGTATCATCTTCGGATACATCTGGATCTTTGGGATCGGTTCTTTTCATGGATACGGGATCAGCGGGGCAGCTATGGCACAGAATCTTTCGCTGTGTGTGATGTTTCTGCTCGGTACATTTCTGCTCTATGGAAAAGGCGGTGAATATGAGGGCGCCTTTGAAAACTGGAAAATGCAGGATTTTTCCGGCAGTTCAAAGCTGATCAGAATGGGTATTCCTGCTGCGCTGGAAGACTCGTTCTGGCAGTTTGCGGCAGTAATGATCAGCAGGATCATACTCGGATACGGCCAGGAATATTACGCATCCTACCAGCTTGGTCTGCAGGCAGAAGGCTTCTGCGATACGATGTCAGCAGGCTTTATGACTGCTTCATTGTCCCTGGCTTCCGGATCATCGGAGGAACAGAACGGTGTATACCTGAAACGTCTCAGATTTTTCTGCCGGATCGTGATCATGATCACGATGCTGTTTCTGCTGACGCTGTCGTCAAAAGTGCTCGGGCTGCTCACAGACAAGCCCGAACTGATCAGGATCGCGTCCGGGTACCTGCTGGTCATGGTCTTTTCCCAGTATCCCACGCATATGCAGAAGATCTCCAACGGATTTATCAAGGCTTCCGGCCGTGCAGGTACGACAATGACAGTCAACCTGGTCGGTCTGTGGCTCATCAGGGTCCCGCTTGTGTACCTGCTTGGCAGTGTACTGAATGCGGATATTATGATGATCTGGTGGGCGTTCAATGCAGATCTGTGGTTCAGGTTCATCCTGCTGGAGATCATACTCAGAAGGCAGAGATCCGCAGCAGCACAGCAGATGTGATAAAAGGCCATGTTTCATCACAGGCGCAATATACAAAAAGAAAACGGCAGCTGCTCCTGCTCATCATATGCAGAAGGCATCTGCCGTTTGAATATCCGTTTTATTGCTGTTCTTTTTCTGCTTCGGTAAAAAACCCGCTCAGTTTGAAATACTTCCCGTCCTGATCAGACAAGCTGCGGTACATTTTCCACGATATATTTTTTGCGGCATTGTTGATGATGCTGTTTCCATCTTCTGCAGTCAGGAATTCTGTTCCCAGAGCAACGTATGTGTTCTGTTTATTGTCCTTGTCTGTCAGAAGGTCCGGCTTCTCCGGATATACGATGTTGACCCAGCAGATGACATAATCATCACGCTTTTCCTGTACGAACATATCCTTGTACGCTGCGATGCCTGCACCGTTGATCCAGAAGTAGAATGTCGGACAATCATCCGGTTCCATTCCGGAATGCGTTCTGCTCTGGTCGTAAACATATACGATCAGGGCCTTGTTGACATCATTTTCCATCAGTACGAGCGTATCCTTTTTCAGCTTGACCGGAATACGCACAACTGTTCTTGTGCTGTTTTTGGTGGTTACCTGTACAGGATTCAGATCCCGTACATAAACCGTCTTGACCTGGAAGTAATACGGCATGACCGGTTCATGTGTCCGCTTGCCGGCGTTCAGGGGATCCATTGCCAGTACATCGAAACCGTAATCGACCGGCAGCTTGAAGGCATCATATTTCCTTCTGGACAGCGATGCCATCAGGAAATACTCCCCTCCGTTTCCGTGATAGAAGTAGTCGTTGGAATATCCGTTGCCTTTTGTAATGATTTCTTCACGCTTCAGCATCTTTTTCATGATCGTTTTTCTTTTCTTCCGCAAAATGACTTAAAACACTTTGAATATACTGTTCCGCAGCGGATGCTTTTTGTTCGAAATCCCGCTTTGTTTTTTCTTCTGCCGTGTATGCATGACAGTCGAGCGACTGATCCCACACTGCTTCTTTATCCGAGGTATAGCGCTCCAAAGGTATATGCTCAACAGCGTATTTCTTAGCGTAGTATGTATCTGAATAGTCGTTTTTGTACCAGACTTCTACAAAGAAACGATTCTTTGTTTTTTCGGACTGAGGAGCTTCTGTACCGGGACCATCGGGAATACGTTCGGACACATCAAGCCTCAGCTGCAGTGACGCATTGAGATCCAGGTTCTCATTCAGAAGGACAAGATTCTGCTTTTTATCTGTTGTATCTGCCGCAAGCTGATATGTCTTATACGGCAGCCAATGGACATTGTTCTGTTTGTCTGTTTTTCCGACAAACAGACCGGTAATATTGATCTCGGTAGACCCCTCATTGCGAAGGGTGAACTGCAGGTGTCTCGGAAGACAGACATTGCCTCCGGCAAAATATGTGAATACACGGTTTGCTTTGTCAAAGTCTGAAGCGGGTACCGGTGAAACTGCCGCGGATAAACGGGGCTTGTTCTCAATATCCCTGGTGCGTTCACTGTCAGCGAATGCGTAATGAATTACCACGAGTGATTGCATATGCAATCTCAAGTGGTTTCAAGGGAGTCC